>NZ_JBSFMM010000005.1:0-133186 GCF_053599555.1 Streptomyces sp. NPDC000941 | reverse complement strand
TCCTTTCTGGGGCTCTGGGTCGGTCCGGGCCGGTTCTGACCACTCGGGTGGCGGGCCCTCCCCCTGCGCGGGGGCCGGGGGGGCCGCCGCGCGCGCTTGCACCACCGCGAGCGCGGCGGCCAGCTCCTCTGGGGTGGGATTGCCCCGTACGATCTTGATCATGGAAACAGCCCTTCCTGGGGAGGGATGGGGGATGTTGCCTACAGCGGGATGTTGCCGTGCTTCTTGGGGGGCAGGCTCTCGCGCTTGTTGCGCAGCGAGCGCAGGCCCTTGACGATGTGGCGGCGGGTGTCGGACGGCATGATCACCGCGTCGACGTAGCCGCGCTCGGCGGCGGTGTACGGGTTGAGGAGCATGTCCTCGTAGTCGGCGATCAGTTCGGCGCGGGTCGCCTCGGGGTCGTCGGCGGCGGCGATGGTGCGCCGGTGCAGGATGTTGACCGCGCCCTGGGCGCCCATGACCGCGATCTGGGCGGTCGGCCACGCCAGGTTGAGGTCCGCGCCCAGGTGCTTGGAGCCCATGACGTCGTACGCGCCGCCGAAGGCCTTGCGGGTGATGACGGTGATCAGCGGGACGGTCGCCTCGGCGTAGGCGTAGATCAGCTTGGCGCCGCGGCGGATGATGCCGTTGTACTCCTGGTCGGTGCCGGGCAGGAAGCCGGGCACGTCCACGAAGGTCAGGACGGGGACGTTGAAGGCGTCGCAGGTGCGCACGAAGCGGGCGGCCTTCTCGGAGGCGTCGATGTCCAGGCAGCCCGCGAACTGCAGCGGCTGGTTGGCGACGATGCCCACCGGGTGGCCCTCGACCCGCCCGAAGCCGGTGATGATGTTCGGCGCGAAGAGCGGCTGGGTCTCCAGGAACTCGCCGTCGTCCAGGACGTGCTCGATCGCCTTGTGCATGTCGTACGGCTGGTTCGCCGAGTCCGGGATCAGCTCGTCCAGCTCCCGGTCCTCGTCGCTGACCTCCAGGTCGGCGTCGTCGGGGAAGGCAGGCGGCTCGGAGAGGTTGTTGGACGGGAGGTAGGACAGCAGCGCCTTGACGTACTCGAAGGCGTCCTTCTCGTCGCCGGCCATGTAGTGGGCCACGCCCGAGGTGGTGTTGTGCGTACGGGCGCCGCCCAGGGCCTCGAAGCCCACGTCCTCGCCGGTGACCGTCTTGATCACATCCGGTCCTGTGATGAACATGTGCGAGGTCTGGTCGACCATCACCGTGAAGTCGGTGATCGCGGGAGAGTAGACGGCCCCGCCCGCGCACGGGCCGACGATCAGGCTGATCTGCGGGATGACACCCGATGCGTGAACGTTTCGCCGGAAGATCTCGGCGAACAGGCCGAGGGCGACCACGCCCTCCTGGATCCGGGCGCCGCCGCCGTCGTTGATGCCGATGATCGGGCAGCCGGTCTTCAGGGCGAAGTCCATGACCTTGACGATCTTCTCGCCGTAGACCTCGCCGAGCGAGCCGCCGAAGATCGTGAAGTCCTGGGAGTAGACGCAGACCGGGCGGCCGTCCACCGTGCCGTAGCCGGTCACCACGCCGTCGCCGTACGGGCGGTTCTTCTCGATGCCGAAGTTGGTCGAGCGGTGCCGCGCGAACTCGTCGAGTTCGGTGAACGAGCCCTCGTCGAGAAGCAGGCCGATCCGCTCGCGCGCGGTCAGCTTGCCCTTGGCGTGCTGCTTCTCCACCGCTCGCGCCGAGCCCGCGTGCGTGGCCTCGTCAATGCGGCGCTGGAGATCCGCGAGCTTGCCCGCGGTGGTGTGACGATCGGGAATCTCGGAGGAGATCTCAGGCTCGGACATCGGGATGCGGCTCCTGCTCGTCCTCGGGGGCTTATGGGATCAGGCCCTGAAACGGGGGTTGGCGGGCGGGAAAGGGGGCTTGCGCCGGCTGGGCTACCGGCTCGTAGCGTATCGGCGGGACTGCATGTGGGCACTGCGTCGTTGGCCACACCTCCTGACCCTAGGCTGGCCCTTATGACGCCTTCTGACACCCCGGGGAGCCCGGGCATCCCGGGCGGCCCCGGCGGCCGCTGGTCCGATCTGGAACGTCCCCCGCTGGTCGCCACCGCGCTGCGGCGCGCGCTGGTGCGGCCCGGCAGGCTGTGGACCGAGCTCGACGTGGTGCAGGCGACCGGCTCGACCAACACCGACCTGGTGGCCCGGGCGGCCGCCGGGGCCCCGGAGGGCGCGGTGCTCATCGCCGAGGAGCAGACCGCCGGGCGCGGCCGGCTGGACCGCACCTGGACCGCCCCGCCCCGCTCCGGGCTGTTCTTCTCGGTGCTGCTGCGGCCGGGCGCCGCCGGGGTGCCCACCGAGCGGTGGGGGTGGCTGCCGCTGCTCGCCGGGGTCGCCGCCGCCGGGGCGCTCTCCCGGGCGGCGGGCGTGGACACCGCGCTGAAGTGGCCCAACGACCTGCTGGTGACGGTCGGCGGGGAGGAGCGGAAGTTCGGCGGGATCCTGGCCGAGCGGACCGGCGACGCGGTGGTCATCGGCGTCGGCCTGAACATCTCGCTGCACGCCGACGAACTGCCCGTGCCCACGGCCGGGTCGCTGGCGCTCGCGGACGCCGTCTCCACCGACCGGGACCCGCTGCTGCGCGCGGTGCTGCGGTCGATCGAGGAGTGGTACGGGGAGTGGCGCCGGTTCGAGGGCGACCCCGGGCCGTGCGGGCTGCAGGAGACGTACGCGGCCGGGTGCGCCACCCTGGGCCGTAGAGTGCGCGCCGAACTGCCCGGCGGCGGGGAGCGCGTCGGCGAGGCCGTCGCGATCGACGGCGACGGGCGGTTGGTGCTCGCCACGGAGGGCGGCGTACAGGAGCCGGTCTCCGCCGGGGACATCGTGCACCTGCGCCCCGCGTCATAGCCCCTCGGGTGGCCGGAAAGCAGAGATCGCGAGAATTTTTGCGCCCCTGAGCAAAGAGTTTTCCCAGCTTCGCAGGGGAGAGTGAGCTAGGGCACACCTGACGTATCGTTGTGGCGGTCCGCCCAGTTCGGGGCGGCCGTGGGCCGGAACCGAACCGGAAGAGGGAACGGAAGGGCAGTGCGCAGGGATCGGACAGGGGGCCGCCGGTGACCGCCGACGACATGGATTCCGGCGCGGCTCCGGAGGCCGGGGCCCGGGACGCGGTCGGCGACGAGGCGACGGTCGGTGAGGCGACGGTCGGTGAGGCGATGGCCGGTGAGGCGATGGCCGGTGAGGCGATGGCCGACGGGGAGACTGCGGCCGGCGAGCAGGCGGCTTCCGGCGAGCAGGCGGCTTCCGGTGAGCAGGCGGCTTCCGGTGAGCGGGCGGCTTCCGGCGAGCAGGTGGTCGTCGACGAGGACATCGCGGCTGACGAGGACATCGCGGCCGGTGCCGACGAGATCGAACTCGACCCCCTCTCGCTCCGGCTCGAGCAGCTGATCCTCGGGGCTGAGCGGCAGTACACCCCCTTCCAGGCGGCCCGCAGCGCAGGGGTGTCCGTGGACCTGGCCACCCGCTTCTGGCGGGCCATGGGCTTCGCCGACATCGGCCAGGCCAAGGCGCTCACCGAGGCGGACGTGCTGGCGCTGCGGCGGCTGGCCGGTCTGGTGGAGGCCGGGCTGCTGAGCGAGCCGATGGCCATCCAGGTGGCGCGGTCGACGGGACAGACCACGGCCCGGCTGGCCGACTGGCAGATCGACTCCTTCCTGGAAGGGCTCACCGAGCCGCACGAGACCGGGATGACGCGCACCGAGATCGCCTATCCGCTGGTGGAGCTGTTGCTGCCGGAGCTGGAGGAGTTCCTGGTCTACGTCTACCGGCGGCAGCTGGCGGCCGCGACCGGCCGCGTGGTGCAGGCGGCGGACGACGCGGAGATGGTCGACCGGCGGCTGGCGGTGGGCTTCGCGGACCTGGTGAGCTTCACCCGGCTGACCCGGCGGCTGGAGGAGGAAGAGCTCGGCGAGCTGGTCGAGGCGTTCGAGACCACGGCCGCCGACCTGGTGGCCGCGCACGGCGGGCGGCTGATCAAGACGCTGGGCGACGAGGTGCTGTACGCGGCGGACGACGCGAGCATCGCCGCCGAGATCGGGCTGCGGCTGATCGAGACGCTGACCCACGACGAGACGATGCCCGAACTGCGGGTCGGGATGGCCTTCGGGACCGTCACGACCAGGATGGGCGACGTCTTCGGGACGACGGTGAACCTGGCCAGCCGGCTGACCTCCATAGCCCCCAAGAACGCGGTCCTGGTGGACGGCGCGTTCGCGGAGGAGCTGGGGCGGCTGCGGGCGGCCCCGGTGTCGGAGGCCCAGGCCGCCGAGGAGGCGGCCGCCGCGGAGAAGGAGGGCGAGGAGCCGCCTTCGTACCGCTTCGCGCTCCAGCCCACCTGGCAGCGGCCGGTGCGTGGGCTGGGGGTCGTGGAGCCCTGGCTGCTGACCCGGCGGGGGTGAGCCGCGGTGCTGATCCTGCGGGTCTGACCTGGCGGTGCCGATCCGGCTGCCGGGACGGTCGGACGCCGCTCGTGGTTCCGAGTGCTGAGGATCTGCGTACTCCTGTGCGCAGTTCCTGTGCCTGTTCGCCGAAGGCCGGGGTACATCCCCTCCGTCTCGCGCTAGCCTACCTGCGCGCGATGGGAGTGGATCTTGGCGATCCTGGCGGGCCCTGAGCCCGGTGTCCTCGCGCTGTCGGCCTGTACCGAAGACAGAAGCCAGGAGCACTGTGAGCCAGCCTTACGAATCGGTCGCCCAGCCGACTGCCGTTCCCCCGCCGGGCTGCCCGGCACATGCCGGAGGCACCGGCGCCGGCACCGGACACGAGCCGCTTTACACGCCCGAGTTCTTCCAGGACCCGTACGCCGTCTACAAGCGGCTGCGCGAGACCCACGGCCCGCTCGCGCCGGTGGAGCTGGACCCGGGCGTCACGGCCGTGCTGTGCGTCGGCTACGAGACGGCTCTGGAGATCTTGCGGCGGCCCGAGATGTTCTCCAAGGACCCCCGCAACTGGACGGCGAGAAACGAGGGCCGGGTTCCCGAGGCCACCCACTCCGCGCAACTGCTCAGGCCCCGGGCCCAGGCCGGCTGGGTGGACGGGGAGGCGCACCGGCGGCTGCGCAGCGCCATCGACGACAGCATGAGCCGGATAGACCTGGGGGCGCTGCGCGGCTATGTGGAGCGCATAGCCGACTCGCTGATCGACCAGTTCGCCGCGGCGGGCGAGGCCGATCTGATCCCCGAGTACTGCCAGCTGGTCTCGATGCTGGCCATAGCCGAGCTGTTCGGCTGCCCGCGCGATATCGCCGACCGGCTGTTCGGGGCCGCGGCGCAGCTGCTGGACGGTTCCGACCCGATGGCCGCGGCCAAGAAGATCGATGAGACGCTGCTGGCCCTGATCGAGCTCAAGCGGCGGGAGCCGGGTCCTGACGTCACCTCCTGGCTGATCGCCCACCCGGCGCGGCTGACCGACGAGGAGCTGATCGAGCAGCTGCTGCTGATGATGGGCATGGGCAGCGAGCCGGTGCCCAGCCTGATCAGCAATGCCATGCGGGTGCTGCTGATCGACGAGAACTTCGCGGGTGATCTCGCGGGCGGGGGCATGCTCATCGAGGACGCCCTGGACGAGGTGTTGTGGACCGCACCGCCGCTGGCCAATCTGGGCGTGCACTGGCCGTTGCGGGACGTCACGATCAGCGGGACCCGGCTGCGCGCGGGCGAGCCCGTGGTGATCAGCTTCGCCGGGGGCAACCAGGACGCGCTCGACTCCTCCCAGCACAAGCAGGGAAACCGGGCTCACCTGGCCTTCAGCGCCGGGCAGCACACCTGCTCCGGCCGCAACCAGGGGCGGCTCATCGCGACCGCGGCCATCGAGAAGCTGCTGGACCGGCTTCCGGACATCGAGCTCGCCGTGCCCGCGGAGAAGCTGGAGTGGCGCACGGGGCTGTTCCAACGCGGGCTGACCGCGCTTCCGGTGCGGTTCGCGCCCGTAGGCGAGCCGCCGAAGAGCGAGCCGGCTGCCCCGGCCCAGCAGATCCCGCCCGCCCCGGCGGCCGCGGCGGCACCTGTTCCGCAGGTTCCGGTGGCCCCGGAGGTCCCGCCCGCCCCGACGGGTCTGCCGGGCGTGCCGGGCGCGGAGGTGGCTGTCGCGGAGTCCGGTGGCGCCCCGGGGGACGCGGAAGCGGAGGCGGCCAAGCCCAAGCCCACCGGCGTACTGGGCTTCCTGGCCAGGTGGCGGCGCTCGCGCAAGTGACCGGCGCCGCCTGGCCTCCGGCCGGCCCGTACGGCGTCCGTCCATCGGTCCGTCCGTCCATCGGTCCGGTCGATGTCTCGTCGCCCCCGGTGCCCACTGGCCGGGGGCGGCGCGGGCTGCGATGATCCGTCCCGACGTGTTCACGGTCGTTAACCGGGAGGGTCGTGTGGATGAGCAGCGCTACGGCGAGTGGGTCGCGGTCCGGCGGGAAGGCTTCGTGGCCGAACTGGTGCTGGACCGGCCGAAGGCCATGAACGCCGTCTCCACGGGGATGGCGCGGAACATCGCCCAGGCGTGTGCCGCGCTGGCCGGGGACGGGTCCGTACGGGCCGTGGTGCTGTCCTCCACGCACGAGCGGGCGTTCTGCGTCGGCGCGGACCTCAAGGAGCGGAACTCCCTGAGCGACGCCGACCTCGGGCGGCAGCGCCCGCTGGCCCGCGCCGCCTACACCGGGGTGCTGGAGCTGCCGATGCCGACGGTGGCCGCCGTGCACGGCTATGCGTTGGGCGGCGGCTTCGAGCTGGCCCTGTCCTGCGATCTGATTGTCGCGGACGGCACGGCGGTGGTCGGGCTGCCCGAGGTCTCGATCGGGGTGATCCCGGGCGGGGGCGGCACCCAGCTGCTGCCCCGCCGGGTGGGGGCCGCCCGCGCCGCCGAGCTGATCTTCACGGCGCGGCGGGTGGCCGCCGCCGAGGCCCGCGAGCTGGGCCTGGTCGACCGGCTGGTGGCGGACGGGGAGGACCGTACCGAGGCGCTGGAGCTGGCCGGGCGGATCGCCGCGAACTCACCGGTCGGGCTGCGGGCGGCCAAGCGGGCGCTGCGGGTCGGTTACGGACTGGATCTGCGGGCAGGGCTCGAGATCGAGGACGCGGCGTGGCGGTCGGTGGCCTTCTCGGGGGACCGGGCGGAGGGCGTCGCGGCCTTCAACGAAAAGCGCACACCGAACTGGCCCGGCGAATAACCCGGGACGGGACAAGGCGGAATTCGCCGAACATTCCTACGCTGGACTGTGCGGTGTGCGCGGCAGGGGAATGCGAGGCGTGGTGACGGGCGAGGGTGATGCGCGGCTGATGGCCGTGGTGGGACTGGCGCAGTCGATGGCGGCCGCGCACATCCCGCGGGAGGCGGTGCGGTCCGCGGCGGAGGCCGCGCGCCGCGCGCTGGGTGGGAGCTTTGCGGCGGTCTCGGTGTGGGAGCGGGAGCTGGGGCGGCTGCGGGTGCTGGTCAACAGCGGGGAACTGGCCGCGGGGGAGGAGGAGTTCCCCGAGCACGAGTTCTATCCGGTGCATGAGTTCCCCGAGATCACCGAGTTTTTGCATGAGGAGTGGGCGCGGGGCGGGGAGCCGCACGCCTGGGTGGAGGTGGCCGCAGGGCCGGACGGGGACGGCTGGGGGCCGGGCCCGGGCAGGGGTATGGGTATGGGTGCGGGTACGGATGCGGGTACGGGTATGGGTACGGATGCGATCGGCGGCCTTCGGGGGGCGCTGCGCGGCGTCAGCCCCGGCCGGGTGGCGGCGCTGCGGCGGCGCGGGCGGGGCAGCTGTGTGGTCGCGCCGATCGTGCTGCACGGGCGGGCGTGGGGCGAGCTGTATGTGGCGCGGCGGGCCGGGGAGCCGGTGTTCGGCCGGGCCGACGCGGACTTCGCGACGGTCCTGGCCGCGGTGACCGCCGCCGGGATCGCGCAGACCGAGCGGCTGGAGGAGGCCCGCAGGCTGGCCTTCACCGATCCGCTGACCGGGCTCGGCAACCGCCGTGCGGTGGACATACGGCTGGACGAGGCGCTGGAGGAGCACCGCCGGGACGGGGTGGTGGTGAGCCTGGTGATGTGCGACCTCAACGGGCTCAAGCAGGTCAACGACACACTGGGCCATGCGGTGGGCGACCGGCTGCTGGAACGGTTCGGCTCGGTGCTCTCGCTGTGCGGCGCCATGCTCCCCGGGGCCCTGGCGGCCCGGCTGGGTGGCGACGAGTTCTGTCTGGTGGAGGTCGGTCCCTCGGCGGACGAGGTGGTGCGGGTGGCCGATGAGCTGTGCCGCAGGGCCGCCGAGCTGGAGCTGGGCGAGGGGGTCGCCTGCGGGGTCGCCTCGACCGGCGATCCGATCGGCCCCGTGCACACCGCCCGCCGGCTGTTCCGGCTGGCGGACGCCGCCCAGTACCGGGCGAAGGCCGCCCGCTCGGCGAAGCCGGTGGTCGCGGGGCGGGAGGGCGGCCCGGAGGACCCGGTGGTGCGGCTGGCCGACAGCGCCGCCTCGGACCGTGCGGTCCGAGGCCCCGAACGCCGTCGCTTCAGGGGCCGCCTCTGAGGCCTGATCCGTGGCCTGATCCGTGGCCGGAGCCCGGGACCGGTTCAGGGGCCGGTTCAAGGGGCCGGTTCAGGAGGCGGCTCAAGGGGCCGGTTCAGGGGGCGGGTGACAGACAGAGATTCACTATCTATGGTGCCTGAATATGGATATGCATTCTGTGGTGCTGGGCACCTCCGGGACGACCGCCGCCGATGTGATCGCCGTCGCGCGGGACGGCGCGCGGATCGAGCTGTCCGAGGAGGCCCTGGCCGCCGTCGCCGCCTCGCGTCAGGTCATCGACGACCTCGCCGCCAAGCCCGAACCCGTCTACGGCGTCTCCACCGGCTTCGGCGCCCTCGCCGTCCGCCATATCAGCCCTGAGCTGCGCGTCCAGCTCCAGCGCAACATCGTCCGCTCGCACGCCGCCGGTATGGGGCCGCGGGTCGAGCGCGAGGTGGTGCGCGCGCTGATGTTCCTGCGGCTGAAGACGCTGGCCTCGGGCCGGACCGGCGTGCGCCCGCTCGTCGTACGGACCATGGCCGCCGTCATCAACGCGGGGATCACGCCCGTGGTGCACGAGTACGGCTCGCTGGGCTGCTCCGGCGACCTCGCGCCGCTGTCGCACTGCGCGCTGACGCTGATGGGCGAGGGCGAGGCCGAGGGTCCTGACGGGGTGCTGCGCCCGGCCGGTGAGCTGCTGGCCGAGCACGGCATAGAGCCGGTCGAGCTGCGCGAGAAGGAAGGGCTGGCGCTGCTCAACGGCACCGATGGAATGCTGGGCATGCTGATCATGGCCTGCGAGGACCTGGGCCGGCTGTTCACCGTCGCCGATGTGACGGCCGCGCTGTCGCTGGAGGCGCTGCTGGGCACCGACCGGGTGCTCGCGCCCGAGCTGCACGCCATCCGGCCGCACCCCGGGCAGGCGGCGAGCGCGGACAACATGCTGCGGGTGCTGGCCGGATCCGGCCTCACCGGACACCACCAGGACGACGCACCGCGCGTCCAGGACGCGTACTCGGTCCGCTGCGCGCCCCAGGTCGCGGGCGCGGGCCGGGACACGCTCGCGCACGCCCGGCTGGTCGCCGACCGTGAGCTGGCCTCCGCCGTGGACAACCCGGTGGTGCTGCCGGACGGCCGGGTGGAGTCCAACGGCAACTTCCACGGGGCGCCCGTCGCCTATGTGCTGGACTTCCTCGCGGTCGCCGTGGCCGACCTCGCCTCGATCGCCGAGCGCCGCACCGACCGGCTGCTGGACAAGAACCGCTCCCACGGCCTGCCGCCGTTCCTGGCGGGGGACGCGGGCGTGGACTCCGGGCTGATGATCGCGCAGTACACCCAGGCGGCGCTGGTGAGCGAGCTCAAACGGCTGGCGGTGCCCGCCTCCGTCGACTCCATCCCGTCCTCGGCGATGCAGGAGGACCATGTCTCGATGGGCTGGTCGGCGGCGCGCAAGCTGCGGACGGCGGTGGACAACCTGACCCGGGTGCTCGCGGTCGAGCTGGTCGCGGCCACCCGCGGGATCGAGCTGCGGGAGGGCCTTGCGCCGGCCCCCGCGAGCCGGGCGGTGCTGGCGGCGGTGCGCCGGGCGGGCGTCGAGGGCCCGGGAGGGGACCGCTATCTGGCGCCGGACCTGGCGGCCGCGGACGCGTTCGTACGGTCGGGACAGCTGGCGGAGACGGTGGAGCAGGTGACCGGCCCGCTGGCCTGAGGGCGGAGCTCAGTGGCAGGGGCACCTCCCAGCGGTAGCTGGGGGCGAGCCGAAGGGGTGCGGCCCAGCAGGCGCCGGCGCCGGCGCTGGTGCACCCCTGGTCCCGTGTGCGGAGGATGGGCCTAGTACGCCTCTGGCCGTGTACGGCGGACGGAGGCGGTCACCATGGCGACCCCGAGCCCCAGGAAGGCGGTGCCGCCGACCAGGTAGGGGGTGACGTCCACGCTGCCGGTGTCGGCCAGGTTCTCGCCGGAGGCGGCGGGCTGGGCGCTCGTCTGCCCGGCGGGGGCCTGGCTGTCCCGCTCGACGGTGGCGTTCGCGGACGGGACGAACCACAGGGCGCACAGCAGCGAGCCCGCGGCGGCGGCGGTCAGCAGCGGTCGGCGTGCGGACACCGGCATCCTCCTTGAGGCTGTGGTGAATTGGCCCCGTGCGTCCGATCGTAGTGACAACTGCGGGTCGTGCGGAAGCGAGACGGCCCGGAGGCATACCCTCCGTCGTATGGGCAGTCCTGAGACGTCATACTTTGTGCGGCTTTGCTTGATTTTTGCCTCGGAGGTCTCGGGGGATCCACTATCCCGACGCGCCGAAGTGGAACGGAGCGCTGCGCTTCGGCGTCCTGGAGGATAAGAGAGGACGGGACGACTGCGCCGCACGGGTGCCGGGTACCCCGGTCGGGCCACGGGCTTGACCGGCGTCTTTGCTAAGTGGCCTTCCGCACAGTTTTACTGTGCGTGGAACCGGCCAAAAGGTACAGGCGTTCTTGTCAGATAGGTCCGGGGTTTCTGGGGTCCAGATCAATGGAGAAGCGTGTGATGACGGACGGCAAGCGCCGTAGGGGGCTGGTGGCCGCGGCCGCCGTGCTCGGCGGAGTACTGACCCTCGCGGCGTGTGGTGGGGGCGACGACGGCGGCAGCGACGGCAACAAGAACAACGCCGGCGGCGACAAGTCGCAGTCGCAGGTGGACGAGGCGGCGGCCAAGGACGCGTCGGAAGCCCACATCAAGATCACGCCCAAGGCCGGAGCGACCAACGCGGGCATCAACAGTGACACCAAGGTCACCGTCGCCGGCGGCACGCTCAAGGACGTGACCATGACCTCGGCCGCGACCGGTACCAAGGTCGCCGGCTCCATATCGTCCGACGGGAAGTCCTGGAAGCCGAGCGGACAGCTGGAGCGGTCCACCCAGTACAAGATCACCGCGACCGCCGAGGACTCCAAGGGCCGCAAGGCCACCGAGAACTCGTCCTTCACCACCGTCTCGCCGACGAACAGCTTCATCGGCAACTTCACGCCGGAAAGCGGTTCGACGGTCGGCGTCGGGATGCCCGTGTCGATCAACTTCGACAAGGCGATCAGCGACAAGAAGGCCGTCCAGTCGGGCATCAAGGTCACCTCCAGCAGCGGTCAGCAGGTCGTCGGGCACTGGTTCGGCGGCCAGCGCCTGGACTTCCGGCCGCAGGAGTACTGGAAGGCCAACTCGACGGTCACCCTGAAGCTGGACCTCGACGGCATCGAGGGCGCGCCCGGGGTGAAGGGCGTCCAGGAGAAGACCGTCACTTTCAAGATCGGCCGCTCCCAGGTCTCCACGGTCGACGCCGAGGCCAAGACCATGAAGGTCGTGCGCGACGGCAAGCTGTTCAAGACCATCAAGATCTCGGCCGGCAGCCCGCAGAACACGACGTACAACGGTCAGATGGTGATCTCCGAGAAGTTCAAGGAGACCCGGATGAACGGGGCGACGGTCGGCTTCACGGACAGCGACGGCAAGGGCGAGTACGACATCAAGGACGTGCCGCACGCCATGCGCCTGACCACCTCGGGCACCTTCATCCACGGCAACTACTGGGGCGCCAAGTCCATCTTCGGCGCGGTCAACACCAGCCACGGCTGTGTGGGCCTGTCGGACACCCAGGGTGCGAACGACCCGAACACCGATGGGACCTGGTTCTACAACGAGTCGCAGATCGGTGACGTCGTCATCGTGAAGAACTCGAAGGACGAGACCGTCTCGCCGGACAACGGCCTGAACGGGTGGAACATGAAGTGGAGCGAGTGGGTCGCGGGCAGCGCCACCGGCGCCTGACACACCCTTAGTACTCCCGCCCCGGGCGGCGGTCGGCCTTCTCAGGCCGGCCGCCGCCCGTCGGCTTTCTTAAGGCCGCTCTCATCCTGCCCTTATCCGCTCATCACATGACGCCTCTACCGTCGCGCGCATGTTCTTCACCTACCTCCGGCGCGAGCTGCGCCGCCGTAGAAAAGCGGCGCTCGTCGTCGCCTCGGGTCTGGCACTGGGCATCGCGCTCGTCATCGTGGTCACCTCGGTGTCCTCCGGCATGGAGCGCGCGCAGGACAAGGTGTTGGAGTCGCTGTACGGTCTTGGCACCGATATGACCGTCACCAAGGCCCGACAGGCTTCCTCGGGCAGCGACCAGAACTCGCGTCCACGCTTCGAGTTCGACGCCCGCGACAGCGACGACGACAAAGAGCAGAGCAGCGACCGGGTGATGGTGCAGGGCTTCCAGACCCTGTCCGCCGCGACCGTGACCAAGATCGGGAAGCAGAGCGGGGTCGCCGATGCGGTCGGCGGGCTGAATCTTCAGGTCCTGAAGGTCAGCGGGCAGTTCCAGCGGGGTGAGTTCAAGCAGGACCAGAACTCCGGCGGCAGCAACCGGCAGGGCGGCCCCGGCGGCGAGGGCGGCGGCGGGCCGCAGGGGCAGGTCGAGGGCGGCGGCGCCCAGTTCGACGTCAACTCCTTCTCCGTCTACGGGGTCGACGTCGCCCATCCCGGCCTCGGCCCGCTGACCTCCTCCAAGATCAGCAAGGGCAAGACCTTCACCAGCGCGCAGAGCGACGCCAAGGTCGCGGTCGTCGACAGCTCGTACGCCAAGGAGAAGAAGCTGGCGGTGGGCGACGACATCACCATCTCCGGCACCAAGTTCGAGGTCATCGGGGTCGCGACCGCCGACAGCGGCTCGGCCGCCGCGAATGTCTACATCCCGCTCAAGCGGGCGCAGACCCTCTCCGACTCCAAGGACAAGGTCACCACCGTCTACGTCAAGGCGGCGGACTCGCAGCGGATCGACGGCGTCAAGTCGGCCATCCAGAGACACGTCTCGGGCACCACGGTCACCACCTCCGCCGACCTCGCCAAGACCGTCTCCGGCTCCCTGTCCACCGCCTCCGACCTCGCCTCAACCGTCGGCAAGTGGCTGTCCATCGCCGTCCTGGCCGCCGCCTTCCTGGTCGCCGGGCTGCTCACCTCCTCGGCGGTCAGCCGCCGGGTGCGGGAGTTCGGCACGCTCAAGGCGCTGGGCTGGAAGAGCGGCCGGGTCACCCGCCAGGTCGTGGGCGAGGCCCTGGTCAACGGCCTGCTCGGCGGCGCGCTCGGGATCGGGCTCGGCCTCGCCGGCGCATACGCGGTGACCGCGATCAGCCCCAGCCTCACCGCCGAACTGGGCTCCTCCGGTGGCGGCATGGGCCTGGGCGGCGGTCCGGGCGGCGGCGGACCCGGGGGCGGTATGGGCGGCGGTATGGGCGGCGGGCTGCGCCAGGCCGCGGCCAAGACCCTGGATGTGGCGCTCACCGCCCCGGTCTCCACGGCCACCATCGCGCTCGCGGTCGGCCTCGCCGTCGCGGGCGGGCTCGTGGCGGGCGGCTTCGGCGGCTGGCGTGCCTCGCGGCTGCGCCCGGCGGACGCGCTGCGCCGCGTCGAGTAGCCCGGCATCAGCCACATCCGGCCCTCCCGGGCCGTCCAACAACTTATGGAGTCACCCCATGTACCAGCTCAGCGGCGTCACCAAGCGCTACCGGCGCGGCAAGGACACCGTCGACGCCCTCGCCGGTGTGGATCTGACCATCGAGGACGGCGGCCGTCTGGTGATCCAGGGCCCCACCGGCGGCGGTAAGTCCACCCTGCTGCAGATGCTCGGCGGCCTGGACCGCCCCACCTCCGGCTCGGTCGAGCTGGACGGCGTCGATCTGGCCACGCTCAGCGAGGCCAGGCTCACCAAGGTCAGATCCGAGAACATCGGCTTCGTCTTCCAGAGCTTCAATCTGATCCCCACGCTCACCGCGCAGGAGAACGTGGAGACCGCCCTGGTCCCGCTCGGCGTCAAGGCCGCCGAGCGGCGTACGCGCGCCGCCGAGGCACTGGAGTCGGTCGGGCTCGGCGAGCGGTTGGGCCATCTGCCCGGCGAGATGTCCGGGGGCCAGCAGCAGCGTGTGGCGATCGCCCGCGCGCTGGTCAAGCACCCCAAGGTGCTGCTCGCCGACGAACCGACCGGCAATCTGGACGAGTCGATGCGCGACGAGATCATGACCCTGCTCGAGGGGCTGTGGGAGGAGCACGGCCTGACGTTTGTGATGGTCACCCACGACAGCGCCCTCGCCCGCCGCGCCCCGCGCCTGGCCACGATCGAGAAGGGCAAGGTGAAGATCACCGAGCGGGCCGCTTGACCTTAGGGGACCTCCAGGCCGGTGGGACCGTCAGCGCCGCAGGTCCTTGGCGCGTACGTAACGCAGCCCGCAGGCATCCTCGTACGGGTCGCCGTCCGCCCCGATCAGGCTCCGCAGCGGCTGCATCGGCAGCCAGGTCAGCCCGTACGCCCAGCGCCGGACGGCCTGCCAGAAGCGCGGCCGCCCGCCGTCCGCGTCGCGCACCACCCGGGCGGCGAACAGGAATTTGCCGATCGTCGTCCGGAAGATCCAGGGCCCCAGCACATGGTGGAGGAAGGACAGCCCGAACACCCCGGCGAGGACGGTGCCCCAGAACGGCTTCGGGCCGCCGAGGGCAGGAACCAGCCGCACGGCGACGGCCAGGCCGCCGAAGAGCGCGATCGAGCCGTCGACGGTCGCCGAGAACCACCGGCGGAACTCGCCGATGGCCTCGGGGACAGCGGGCGGCTGGGGCAGATCTGGCTGGGGCTGTGGATGCGGGGGATGTGCGTACGGGTGCGGGTAGGGCTGCCGCCCCTGGGAGTCGATCACGGTGGGCATCCTGCCGTGCGTCTGTGACGGTCTTTTCTCAAGACGGTGCGCGGCCGGTATCGATGCGGTGAGAGGGGTGTGGTGCGGCGTCGAGTGGCGACGCCGCCGCGCCTCGGGACAATGGGCCGAGGGGGTGTTCCGTCCGGCCGCGGATGCCCCCGGCGGGGTCCAAAGGGGGTCTACGACAGGCGACTTAGCCTTTGGCTGGACATGGCTGCCATCAATAGTGTCCCATCGAGCGTGGACGCGCCCCCCACTCGGTTGGCGTAGTCGTTCAGCATTTGCTTGGTGATGCGCAGCGCGGCCGGCTTGCGGCGAGCCAGAGCCCTGACCCTCTCATCGACGGCCGAGTCCAGTTCGTCGTGTGGCACGACCTTGGTCAGGATGGCCAGCTGTTTCGCGGTTGTGGCGTCGAACCGCTCGCTGGTCAACAGCAGCTCGCGCATATTGGCGAGTCCTCCTTCGAGCAGGAGGCGGGGCAGGATGCCACCCCAGGCCGGCGGGACCCCAAGGAGCAGCTCCGGCATGACGAAGCTGCAGTTGTCCGCACCAATCCTCAGATCGCAGAGCACTGAGATCCCCAGACCAGCACCGATGACCTTGCCGTGCAACTTTGCGATGGTCACCAACTCAGTTTCCCTGAGGGCGTCGCATACGCGCTTGGCTCTGTTCAGGTGCTCGCCCAGCGCTTGGCCTGAGGGGTCCTCGGTGAGAAGCGACGAGTACTCGGTGCGGTCCCCTCCCAGGCTGAAGTCTTCCCCCGCGCCGGAGAGCACCAGCACTCGCGTCTCGGGGTCCGCTTCGGCCTTGCCCATCACGTCGAGAAGGTCATCGAGAACCTGTCCCGATATGGCGTTGCCGGCCTCCGGGATGTTCAGTTGAACGGTGAGGACGGGGGCAGCGTGCGTTATGAGGAGTGTCTTGTACTCAGTGTGCATGGGGTGTCTCTCTCTGGGGCCCAGGTGTTGATGCGGCGAGACTCAAGCCAAGGCCAGCGGCAGTGATGTCATGCGGCGGAATACGGTGCGCGGCTCCCACTGCGGAGGGGAGCTGATGCGTAGGCGCAGGGGCCGCCTGAGGAGTTCGGCCAGCAGTTCCGTCGCCTCCATACGGGCCAATGCGTTGCCCAGGCAGTAGTGGTTTCCCCAGCCGAAGCTGAGGTGAGAGGGCATGCGGCCAACGGTGAATTGACGAGGATCGGGGTACTGGTCAGGATCGTGATGGGCCGCTCCGATCATGAGCTGCACCAACTCGCCCTCGCGCACGAGCACCCCTCCGATCTCGGTGTCGGCCGATGCCACCCGGGAGATCATGTGTATGGGGGGGTCGTACCGGAGGGCCTCCTCGACCGCGGCCGGGATGCCCTCTGGATCACGACGCAGTGAGTCCAGTTGATCAGGATGATCGAGAAGCAGGCGAACTGTGCTGGAGAGCACGTAGGAGGTGGTTTCCAACGCTGCCAGAATCATGAACAGCGCCAGGGAGCGGACGGTCTCATCGACGCGGACACGGTCGGACTCGATCTCGTCCCAGGTGTGAAGCCACGAGGAGACAGGGTCGTCTCCGGGTTTTTCCCGACGCTTTCGAATCAACTCGGTGAAATAATCGCGTAGTTGAGCTGTCGCGTCGTCGGACCGGACAAGCTGGCTCGGTGAGGGAAACAGTTCCTGCGTGTTGGCTTGGTCGTGGGTCCATGAGCGCAGAAGATGAAAGTCATCTGCCGGCAAGCCCATCCATTCACCGATCGTGATGACAGGGAGTTCTTCGCTGACGAGGCTGGAGAAATCGGCGGGTCCTTGTTGGACCTTTTCGACGAACCTGTCCAGCAATCGCGTGACTGCTGCCTTCACCGAAGAGCGAAAATTTTCCAGTGAGGGGCCGTCGAATGGGTTTCCGAGCGACTTCCGCACCACCGTATGGCTGGGTGGATTAAGCATCGGAAGTGTAAGCCCCATCTGCAGTGATGAGAACGCGCTCCATCGAGCCTTATGGTCTTGATGTTTTCGCCAATGCAGGTCGGGGACTTTCCAGTCTTTGCTTCTCAATATCTCGTGGCAGAGCGGATAGGTTGTCACGAGGTAGCCGCCCCAAGGGGCTTGGATCACTTCGCCCATCCCCATGAGTTGCTGATAGGTGGGAAGTGGGTCGCTCTGTCCCTTGTCGCGCAGATGGCGGAAGAGCGAAACCACCGCTCGTCGACTGACAGTCACCGCAGGCAGCAGGGTTGGCTCCACCGGGACGGGCCCTCTCCTAAGATCAACATCAATTTCCCGCCCTGCATACCCATGCGGTTGAACGCTCATGCGAGTAGGCATCCTGTTGCCTCGGTCACACTTCGATCGAATAATGATCCCATTAGGACCTTTCTGGGCAAAGCGATCACTTTGAGGCGCGGTACCGACCGGGTGCCCATGCCTACTCGGGTCGAACATGCGTTCAATCTGAATGCTTCGGTGAAGCACGGCGCGCATTGACCGGGCCCAGAGGCCCCGGGCAAAGCGGGCTCCAGTAACAGTCCGTTACGGGGGAATGGCCTGGTCCTTTTAGTATCTTCCCAGAGTGGAATTCCTCGATCTGGGGAAAGGTCGACTTGGGGTAGGTGATGTTTCCTCAGTGCTGGGAAGTGGTAGCGGACTCCTCCTCTTGCTACGCCTGACCCTTTGGTGATGTCGGCGAACGTTGCCCCACCGGAGCCCTTTTCCCTGAATTTGCGATCTGTAGTCTCAAGGCGTGTCGGCCCGCTTGAGTACGAAGTAGCCTCCGCTGGAGCCGAGATACGCGTACTGGTGCTCCGGGTGCAGCTGTTTCGCGTACGCGACCAGGTCCTCGGCCGTGCGCTCCGGCTCCTGAAGGGCTATGTAGTCCGGCACGACATTCTGCGTATTGCCGACCCACAGCACCCGGCAGCGGCTGGTGAGCCGGCTGATCGGCCCCACGTTCGCCTCGACCGACGCCCCGTCCGGGATCCGGTCCAGCAGCCGCTCGACCTCGGTGACTTCCTTCGGCTTGTGGAAGAAGTCCGGATCGGTGAGGTTTTCCAGGGGGAGCGAGGCGGTCAGCGCCAGCGCCGCGCCGGCCACCATTCCGGGCAGCTGCCGGGCGTACGAGGCGAGCCAGGGGCGGTGGCTGTCGCGGGCGCGGTCGATGGCGTCGACGAGGGCGAGCGCGACGATCGGCATCAGCACCGCGCTGTAGTGCCAGTCCGTGCCCCAGTAGTGGTCGTCGTGGGAGACGAAGCGCCAGCCGAGGGTGGGCACTGCGGCCAGCAGCAGCGGGGAGCGCAGCGCGAGCAGACCGCTGGTGGGCAGCAGCACCCACAGCAGGGTGCGCACCGCGGTGTCGAAGGGTATGGTCCCGGTCTGCTCGCCGCCGCTGCCGACCTTGTTCCAGTAGTCGTACGAGCCGGAGCCGTTGAAGCTCGGGATGATCACGCCGAGCGCGAGGGCGGAGGCCAGCACGCCGAAGCCGATGAGGCCGACCGCGAGCGGGACGATCCGCGACGGGCGCTCGCGCCAGGTGCGGACCAGGATCACGGCGCCGATCGCGGCCACCGTGGCCCCCATGTCCTCCTTGATGAAGACGAGCGGGACGGCCCACAGCATCGCCGCCGTCCAGCGCCCGCGCACCACCGCCTCCAGGGAGAAGGCGAGCAGCGGCATGGCGAAGGCGATCTCGTGGAAGTCGAAGTCGACGGCCCGCTGGACGCCCCACGACAGCCCGTACGCGACGCCGATCGCCAGCCCGCGGCCCCGCCCCAGCAGCTGGGCCGCGACGCGGGTGACGGGGATGGTGGAGACGGCGAAGAGGGCGGCCTGGACGACGAGCAGGGTGACGGGGGTGGGGAAGACCCGGTAGAACGGGGCGATCAGCGCGGTGACCGGGCTGAAGTGGTCGCCGAGGATATTGAAGCCGGGGCCCTTGAGATCGGCGACGGGGGTCTGGAGATGGGCGTAGGAGCGTATCGCCTGCTCGAAGATCCCCAGGTCCCAGGACATGGTGGCCATCCGCCGATAGCGGGTGATCGAGATGGCCGCGAAGGCCACGAAGAAGCCCGCGGCCAGCCAGTACGGGTCAAGGCGGGGTTGGCGCAGCCGCGCCGCCGGGGCGTCGTCCGGCCGGGCGCGGTCCAAGGTGGCGGCGCTCGCCCCCTCGGCGGTGGTGCCGGGCGGGAGTGCGGCGGCCGTGTCCATCCAGGGTCCTTATCGTGTGGGCGGTCTGTGCGAAAAGATACGCGAAGGAGGCCGGACGGTTGCAGAGACGGTTTGGGCAGGTTCTGATTCCGGGCGTTGCCGTGCTGCTGGCAGTCGCCGGGTGTACGTCCGGGGCCGAGAAGGACGGCGACGGGCGGGACGGCGGAGAGCGGAGCAGTAGCAGCGGCGGGCCACAGGGCGACGGGCAACAGGGCGACGGGCGGGCGGTCAGTCCGCTGAAGAACCCGGACGGTACGAAGCCGGGCCTGGCGCCCGTGACGAGCGCCGCGGACAAGGCCGCGGCCCGGCGGCTCATCGACCAGCTGCTCACCAAGGGGCGGGGGCCGAGGACCGGCTACGAGCGGGACAAGTTCGGCTACGCCTGGATGGACACGGCCGACGGGGTGCCGCTCGCTCGCAACGGCTGCGACACCCGCAACGATCTTCTGAAGCGTGACGGCCAGCGGCTGGGTTTCCGGTCCGGCTCCGACTGTGTGGTGGTCTCCATGACCCTGCACGACCCGTACACGGGCAAGACCATCGAGTGGCGCAAGCAGAAGGCCGCCCAGGTGCAGATCGACCATGTGGTGCCGCTGTCGTACAGCTGGCAGATGGGCTCCTCCCGCTGGGCGAAGAGCAAGCGGGAACAGCTCGCGAACGACGTGCTCAATCTGATCCCGGTCGAGGGCCGCGCCAACTCGGCCAAGGGCGACTCAGGGCCCGCGTCCTGGCTGCCGCCGAGCAAGCCGATCAGGTGCGCGTACGCGGTCCGCTTCGCCCAGGTCGCGCTGAAGTACGAGCTGCCGGTGACCGCCGCCGACCAGGGGATGATGCGGCGGCAGTGCGGCGGGTGACGGCTGCGGGCCCCGTACGGCCCGGCGAGGTGGCGGGCCCACGCGGTGCAGTTCCGGCTCGGCGCGCAGCAGGCGCGGCGGCGGCCGCTCAGGGACCGGCGGCCGAGCCGGACGACCACGCGATCGGCTGCTCGCGCGGCGGCCTGACCACCAAGCTCCATCTGGCGGACGCCATGAGCTCACACGGGCCTCGGCCGATCAGAAGCTTCTGACAGCCTCGGTTTCAGGCGGATGGCAGTTGAAGATGATCAGGGGGACCACGGCACATGGCAGTCAAACGCGGCTGTTGCGAGCACGGTCCAGGTAGTCGGCCAGCTCTCGCCAGTCGTCAGCCGGAGCACCGGAATCTTCAGCCATGGCGGCCGGATCATCACGCCAGGCAGCCCTGACACCAGCGGAAATATCGGCATCGCCGCCGGTGAACAACGCGCTCAGCTCATCCATGCGGGCCACCAGTCGGCGGACCTTCTGATCAGCCGGAGGAGTTCCCGCCGCACGGAGCCGGTCGGCCCTCCGGTACAGCTCAGGCCACTCGACCTCAAGCAGGTAATGCATCGCAGGCCCCAGGGCGGCGGCACGAGTGCGCAGGACCTGAACCTGGTCGGCATCCAGGTGGCGGCCCAGCGTGTGCATGCCCTCCGGACCGGTGCCTCCGATCGCCCGCAGCGCATCGAGCAGATCCGTAGCTGCCGGGGCCCGGTCGGCCGACAACTCGTCACCAAGTCGTATGAGGCGCTCCCGCAGGACACCGAGCGCGGCGATGGATGCCTCCACACCGGCCAAGTGGTCCCGGACCAAGCGCGCCGGGTCGACCCCGGCGTCGAGGCAGACGGCGATGGCGTCCAAAGCGAGCCCCAGACTGCGCAGCGCCAGCACCTGATAAAGACGGACCAGGTCTTCTTCGCTGTATTCCCTGTGCCCTCCCGTAGTGCGCTGTGAGGGGCTGAGCAGGCCGATGGTGTCCCAGTGGTGCAGCGTGCGCACGGTCAGCCCGCTGGCTTCGGCAAGCCGACCTACTTTCCAGGTTGCAGAAGTGGTCATGGAGCAACGATGCATCCTCACACCGCGTGAGGTTCAAGCCGTAACAGCGACCGATCCTGCTTCTTGAACACGTTCTGGGGAAGTAACCACTGGCCGTGTTCATCGGTCGGTCAGGCCACGGGGTGCGCGACGACCGGGGCCGCCGGGGGACCCGCCCCCGCGCCCTGGAGAGGTGACTGGGGCAGGGGGCGGGCGGCCGTCTCAGGAGCGCTTGAAGCGGTTCGGGTTGTTGTGTTCGCGATGGCGGGGGCACTGGCATGGTGGCCATGCCTGTCCTAGTCCGTAGGGGTCGGTCTTCTCCCCGACGAGGACGGTCACCATCGCGCGCCGTGCGGTGACGATTCCGTCGCGCGCGACGGTGTAGACGCGCATGGTCATCTTTGGTCGTTCGCCCCCGTCGGGTTGGTTGTCGGCGTTCACCGGCTTCCCCTCTCCCTCGACCGGTGCGAGGAGCTGGAGCACCGTGCGCAGGATCCGCTTCACCGCGTCCAGGTGGTAGGCCAGTTCTTCCGGGGCGGCGGTGGCGAGTTCGAGGGATTCGGCCCCTGCCAGGGTCTCGACCAGACCACCCAAAACCGCCGATCCCGCACCAGCCCCCGCACCCGCAAACGCCAACGCGACCGCTACCCATCACACACACCAGCCACCCCACCTCACAGAAAGCCACCTACGAGATCAACATCCACACCCCCGTGACAACCCTCAACACCACCTAACCTCCCGGCATTGACCTCCGGGTCCAAAGCGCCAGCAGCGGGAAGGAAGGGGGCGGCTGGCCCCGTGTCCCGATTCCTTGACCCGGTGGGTGGTTGAGCTCAGGACAGGCTCCGCTGCGACTGCTGCCGCGCGGGGGGCTGGGCGGTCAGTCCAGCGGTGCGCTGGACCGGGGGTGCGGGAGCGCGACAGATGAGCGAGCACCGGCAGCCAGGACCGCCTCTCCACCCACCTGCTCTCAGAAAGACGTTTGATGCAGTACTTGATGTAGAGCAAGTAGTTTTTTGAGAGGGGGCGGGTGGAGGACCCGAACCGGACCGGCGTCCACCGCTTCGGGCGCCCATCCGCCGTCCCCCCGCCCGCGAGCCGGTGACGACCCCTTGGGCTGGACGGCGACGATGCCCCCGGCGCCCCCTTCCCTTCCCGTTGTTGGCCGCTGTGCGCCGAAGGCGCGAGACGATGCCCGCACGCGGCGTCCGGACCATGCCGTCCAGCGATCGCCGGCCCGTTCGTCGCGCTCGCGCGCTCCCGGCACAGCGCACCGCTGGACCGACCGGCCAAGCCACCGCGCGGCAGCAGCTGCGGCGGAGCGCAGCGGAGCCAGTCGTAAGCTCAATCACCCACCGGGCCAAGGAACCGGAACACCGGGCCGGCCGCCCCCTTCCCCTCCTGCTGGCGCTTTGGACCCGCAGGGTCCGAGACGAAACCCGCACCCGCACAAGCCGAATGCCGCGAGACGGCGCACAGGCGCAGCCAACCCGCAGCGCAGCTCCTCCGTGGTCTGCCGGACGCTGGTCAGCGCCGGGTCCACCTGCCGGCCCGCCGCCTGGAGGGCCGCGCGGCAAGGACGGGCCCTGGGGGGCGGATGGGTCAGGTGGTCGTGCCCGGTCGCTGCCGGGGCAGTTCGGCGTGCCGTACCGCGTCGGAGGCCAGCGCCATGGCCGCGCCCAGGCCGGCGAGGCCGCCGCAGCCGATGAACACCGGGGCTGCGCCCCAGACTCCGATGGCGGCGCCGACGAGGGGATAGCTGAGGGGCGCGAGACCGACCATGGTGAGCATGACGACGGAGGTCACCCGGCCGAGATAGGCCGGGTCCGTCGCGGTCTGGATGAGGGCGTTGCCCAGGCTGCTGAAGACGCCCGCGTTCAGCCCGATGACCGCGGCCAGTACCGCGGCGAGCCAAAGGGTGGGCACCAGCGCGATGGTGGCCGCGCCCGCGCAGCCCACGAGCAGTGTCCCGCCCATCGTCAGGCCGGCACGGGGCAGCCAGCCGGCGATGGCGAGCAGTGAGGCGCTGGCCGCGGCTCCTGCGCTGAAGCTGCCGACGATCCAGCCGTAGCCGGAGGGGCCCCAGCCGCGTTCGGCGTTGAGGAGCACCATGCCGACGTTGAGGGTGCCGATGAGCCCGAGTTCGCAGATGGCACTGGCAGCGACGAGCGGTCTTATGAGGCGGTGGTGGCGGATGTAGCGCAGGCCGTCGACCAGGTCCTGCCGCGCGGTGCCGGGCTCCGGCCGCTCCGCGTCGGGCGACCCGAGGGGCCGTATCCGTAGCGTCAGCAGGAGCGGCAGGGACAGTGCGAAGAGCAGGCCGGCGACGGTGAAGGCGGCCGCAGGTCCACCGAGTCCCATGGCCAGGCCGCCGATCGGCGGGCCCGCGATCTGGCCGAGGCGCATCGACAGCGAGCGCATGCCGGTGACCCGGGCCAGCTGGTCAGGGTTGGTGATCCGGGGCGGGAGGGCACCGACAGCGGGTACGAACAGCGCGTCCACGGCGCCGAAGACGAGCGCCACCGCGACCAGGATCCACAGGGCCGGCGCCGTCAGCGCGATGGCGGTGGCCACCGCCAGGATGAGCAGACAGCGCAGCGCATCGCTGCCGAGAATCACCCGGCGGGGGTCGAACCGGTCGGCCACCACGCCCCCGGCGAGCATGAGTAACGCCCGTGGCAGCGCCCCGGAGGCCATGACGAGGCCGACTTCGGTAGGGCCGGCGGCCTTCTGGGCGGACCAGCCCAGGGCGACGAAGTACACGCTGTCGCCGACGAGAGAGACGGTGTATGCGGCGAGCCAGCGCAGCACGTTGCCGTCGCGGTGGGCCGGTGTGGTGGCGCGTTCGGGCAGGGCGGTCTCGGCGGCGGCCATGGTGGGCTCCTGGGCTTCGGCGCTTCGGCGCTTCGGCGCTTCGGCGTTTCGGTGCTTCGGTGCGTCGCGGATACGGCTGTGTCAGGGCCGGAAGGGGAAGCCGTAGAGGTGCACGGACACGTGCTCGCGGTCCTCGGTGCCGGTGCCGGTCCCGGCGTCGCCGGCCGCCTTGGCGGCCTTGCCGCGCTCCCGCCAGCGCCGGGCCAGCGCCTCGAGTTCGTCGCTCATCTCGGCGAGTTCGGCCGGGGTGAGGTCGAGCAGCCACTCGGAGCTGAAGGACGCGTCGGTCCACGCCTTTCCCCAGGCGGACTTCTGGTCGAGATATGCGCGGTACTGGACGATGCGGGTGTCGAACATGCCGCGAGTCACCGCGCTGACGGCGGCGGCGCCCTCGGGCGTGTCCGCGAAGTCCGAGTCGCGGAAGCCCCAGCCCTCCTCGGACGCCACCTGCCACCACCGCTCGCGGCCGTCGGTGCCCTGGCCGCTCGCCTGGGTCACGAAGCCGTGCTCGGCCAGTTTGCGCAGGTGGTAACTGATCAGCGACGGCGTCTCGTCGACATGCTCGGCGAGCTGGGAGGCGGTCGCGGTGCCCGCGGCGTACAGCAGCCGGTAGAGCCGCATCCGCAGCGGGTTCATGAACGCCCGCAGCCGTGACAGCTCGGTGATCTGCTCGGGCTCGTGCTTCGGTCGCATGCCCTCACCGTAGGTATGAAGCGAAAACTTCGCAATAACTGCTTCAGAGTTGGGGCTGCGAAGCTCTTGTGTGCCCTAACAGATGCACCCCCGCTGCTGTGGGCGGCGGGGGTGGATTGTCGGTCAAAGGCGCGACCGAGGCGGTCAGCCGAGGCCGTCAGCCGAGGGCGTCGAGGTCGACGATGTCCCCGGTCGGGGCCTTGGCGTCGACCGGCTTGTCGAAGTCGCCGAACGTCACCGTGCCGGGCTCCTTGCCGCCCTTGATGACCATCTTGAGGATGTACGGCTTGCCCTCGGTGGCGACGTAGGTGGTGTACGTCTCGTCGCCGTCGGTCTCGGTGAGGGTGATGGCGGGCTTGCCGTCGACCGTGGTGGTCTCGCCCTTGCGGGCGAGGTTGGGGCCGGCCTCGAAGCCGGACAGCATCGTGTCGGAGTCGCAGGCGCTGGCGAAGTCCTTGAAGTCGGAGCCGGACGCCTTGGACTTGGTCCAGCGGTCGCCTATCGTGTCGGCCGCCGCCGCGCCGTCCTCGCCGCCCTGGGACTTCCAGAAGGCACGGTCGAACTTCATGTAGATCAGGTCGCCGGTTTTGACCAACTCGACCTTGCCCTCGGTGCCGAAGGACATGTTGCCCACGCACTCGCCCTTGTTGTCCGAGGACATGCGGTACTTCATGGGGCCGCCGTCGACCGTGCCGTCCAGGGCCGTGGTCAGGGACGTCGCCGACTTCATCGCCTTCATCGCCTTGTTGGCGATCTCCGGCCCTGTCAGCTTCTCCAGCTCGGAGCCGGGGGCCTTGGGGGCCTTGCTGGAGGATGTGGCCTTCGAGCTCGCCGAGGCCGACTGCCCGGACTTGCCTTCCTCGCCGCCCTTGTCGTCGGTGCCGCAGGCGGTCAGGGCGAGTGCGGTCACGGCGCACAGCGCCGCCAGGGTCGTGGTGGAGCGCATTAGCTCGTCTTCTTCCAGTTCTTGCAGCCGTTGGTCTTGAAGTATCCGTCGCCGGCGGCGATGGTCACCACGCCGTTTCCGGAGACGTTTTCGTTGGCGATGATCGAGTCGATGCCGTGCAGGGCGTCCTTGCCGCGCTCCCAGTAGCAGGTCGCGTCATTGGCGTTGCCAGCCGACTTGTACGTACCGGGGGCGATGTCGGCCCCGATCCGGTACATGCCGCCGTTCCCGTCCACCTCGGACTTGGGGGTGCCGGAGGCCTTGGCGGGGACGGCCGCCCAGTCATGGCAGCCGTTCGACTTGAAGATCTTGTCGCTCGCCTTGATCGTCACATAGGCGTTGCCCATGACGTTGTCGTTGGCGATGAGCGAATCGGTCTCGCCGCTGGAGTCCTTGGCACGCTCCCAGTAGCACATGCCGTCGGTGTTGTCGGTGGACATATAGGTGCCGGGCTTGACGTCGGAGCCGACCTGGAAGGTGCCGTCGCCGCCGATGGCGGGCTCGGCCTTGGGCTTGTCACCGCCCTTGTCACCGCCCTTGTCGCCATCCTTGCCACCGGACTTCGAGCCCCCGCCGGACGTGGCCCCCTGGGCCGCGGTGTCCTTGCTCTTGTCCTTGTCGTCGTCTCCTCCGCCTCCCGCCAGGGCGCCGCCGATGGCGATCACCACGACGAGCGCCCCCGCCCCCGTCAGGACCTTGTGCCGGGCAAACCAGTTCTGCTTCTGCTGCTGCGACATGCGACAGCCCTCCCCTTCTGAGTCCATCCCGGAGCCGGACCGGCCTCCGTGAACCGATGGGTCAATCACAGCAGAGTCTGTGAACCGAGTCAACAAGAGTCAGCGTCGAGGTAGGATTCACAATGTGAACGGGTCTCTTTGAAGATCGCTTTCGGTATGCTCGATGTGACAGCCGCACCACCGGACGGAGTCAGCCAGGTGCCCGACAACGCAGCAGAGGTGACCGCCGCCGGGATCGCCCGGCTGGCCGGGGTCGGCCGCGCCGCCGTCAGCAACTGGCGGCGCCGCCACGCGGATTTCCCCAAACCGGTCGGCGGCACCGAGACCAGCCCGACCTTCGCCCTCGGCGATGTCGAGCAATGGCTGCGCGACCAGGGCAAGCTCGCCGAGGTGCCGCTGCGTGAGCGCGTCTGGCAGGCGCTGGCCGGGCATCCGGACGGGGCCGCCGCCGCGCTCGGCCCCGTCGGCGCCGTACTCCTCCTCGTACGGGACCGGCCCGCCCAGTGGCGCCGGCTGAGCGACGCCACCGACCCGCAGCTGGCCGAACTGCTGCCGTCCGCGCTCGCCCCGGTGCTGACCGCCCGGCTCGGCGAGGACCACCCGGTGCCCGTCGCGGACCCGGCCGGGTTGCGGCCCTTCGTACCGCTGCTGCGCCAGGCCGTCGAGCTGGCCGCGGAGACCGGTCCGCGCGAGATGTATGAGTTCCTGATCGGGCGCCATCTGGATGCCAACCCACGGC
Organism: Streptomyces sp. NPDC000941; assembly: GCF_053599555.1. NCBI lineage: Bacteria > Bacillati > Actinomycetota > Actinomycetes > Kitasatosporales > Streptomycetaceae > Streptomyces > Streptomyces sp. NPDC000941. The sequence goes on along the minus strand of NZ_JBSFMM010000005.1, from coordinate 105,950 downwards.
AGTACACCGTCACCCCGCCCGAACTCGCCGAGCTGATGGCCGCCCTGGCGGGTCCGGCGGGCGAGTCGGCCGGCGCCGCCCCCACCGTTCTCGACCCCGCCTCGGGCACCGGCGGGCTGCTGTGGGCCGTGCTGCGCACCCATAGCGTGGCCACGCTGTACGCCCAGGAGCTGGACCGCGACCTCGCCGCGCTCACCGCGCTGCGGCTGGCCCTGACCCACGAGGGCCAGGGCACACGGGTGCGGGTGCACGGCGGCGACAGCCTGCGCGCGGACGCCCTGCCACAGCTCGCCGCCGACGCGGTCGTCTCCCATCCGCCGTTCAACGAGCGCAACTGGGGCCACGACGAGCTCGCCTACGACCCCCGCTGGGAGTACGGCTTCCCGGCCCGCACCGAATCCGAGCTCGCCTGGGTCCAGCACGCCCTCGCACACCTCCGCGACGGCGGCACCGCGGTACTGCTCATGCCCCCGGCCGTGGCCTCCCGCCGCTCCGGCCGCCGTATCCGCGCCGATCTGCTGCGGCGCGGCGCGCTGCGGGCCGTGGTCGCGCTGCCCGCCGGGGCGGCCCCGCCGTACGGGATCCCGCTGCATCTGTGGGTGCTGCGCCGCCCCGGGGCCGGACAGCCCACCGCGCCGCGGCTGCTGCTGGTCGACGCCGCGGCGGCCGTGGCGTCGGCGGCGGGCCCGGCGGACGGCCCGGCGGCGGTCCCCGGATACCCGGCGGGCGCGGCCTCCCCGGGCCGGGACAAGCTGCCCTGGCAGACCGTGCGCGACACCGTCCTCGACGCCTGGCGCGCCTTCGACGGCGTCGACGGCGTCGGCAGTGAAGGGGGCGACGGGGGCGATGGGGCTCCGGAGCGGGCGGGCGTGTGCCAGGTGCTGCCCGTCATCGAACTCCTCGACGACGACGTCGACCTCGCCCCCGCCCGCCATCTGCCGTCGCCCGCCGCGGGCGGCGGCGCCGAGGAGCTGGTCGCCGTACGCGACCGGCTCACCGCCACCCTGGCCCGTACGGTCGAGCTGACCCCCGTCGCGCCCGGCGGCCCGGATGTCCTGGAAGAGCAGCCGCAGGGCTCGCGCTGGCCCATGACCACGGTCGGTGAACTGGCCCGTGCGGGCGCCCTGGTGCTGCGCACCGGCGGCGCGGTGACGGTGCCGGGGCTGGGGCGGCAGTCGGCGGGCTCGGAGCCGGAGGCGCCCCCGGTGCTCACCGAGGCCGACGTGCTCGCCGGAACCGGCCCCACCGGCGCCCGCCCCGCCCCCGCAGCCGGTGAGCGGCCCGAGGCGGCCGCCGAGGAGCCGGTGCTGACCGAGCCGGGCGATGTCGTGGTGCCGCTCGTGGGCGGCGGTACGGTCGCCCGCGTGGTGGACGAGGCCGCGGCCGGGGCCCTGCTCGCCCGCAATCTGTGCCTGTTGCGGCCCGACCCGCAGGCGCTCGACCCGTGGTTCCTCGCCGGGTATCTGCGCGGCGGCGCCAACCAGCGGCAGGCCAGCAGCTACGCCTCCACCGCCACCCGGCTCGACGTACGCCGACTGCGGCTGCCCCGGCTCCCGCTCGACGAACAGCGGCGCTACGGCGAGCACTACCGCACCCTCGCCTCCTTCGAGGAGGCGCTGAGGCTCGCGGGGCGGCTGGGGGACCAGTTGGTACGGGGGCTGTACGACGGGCTGGCCGACGGTACGGTCCAGCCCCATTGATCACGATTGTGTGATCAAAGAGACGGCGGATCCGTACAACCCGGGCTCGGCCCGCCACGTCGATGTATACGCTCAAGCGCGCACGCACGCGCGCGAGCACCCCTCGGCACCAGGTCCTCCAGGAGCAGCCATGCACGGCCCCGCCCCCGCGCCGCCGCCCCGCCCCGCGTCCACCGCGACGGTGGCCATCCTGCGGGTCGTCTTCGTCGGCCTGTCGTTGCTGACGTTCGGCCTGCTGTCCTGGGTGACGATGATGCGCGTGGCCATCCTGCGCCGCCGCGCGCTGGACTGGCTGCTGTTCTGGGGCACGTGTGTGGTGGTGGTGCTCGCCTTCGTGGAGTTCGGGACCGGCCCCGACGAGCCCGACGCGCTGGCGTACGCGACCCTGACGGGGATGTTCCTGCTGTCCTGCGCCGTGGCGACGCACTTCCTGATCGTCGACATCAAGCACCACCGCCCGGCGGCCATCGCCGCGCCGGGGGTGGGGCCGTACGTCCCGCCGGGGTATCCGACCGGGCCCGTGCCGTACGGCTATCCGGTCCCGCCCCACCAGCACCAGGCCGTACCGCCGCAGCAGCCGCTCCAGCCGCCGCAGCCCCTGCCGCCGCACCAGCCCGTCCAGCCGCAGCCCCAACCCCAGGCTCAGCCGCAGCCCCAACCGCAGCCGCAGCCGCAGCCCCAACCCCAACCGCAGCGCATCCAGCGCGTACGCGCCGAGCTGGATGAGCTCAGCGACTACCTCCGCAGAGAGCAGGGCCGTTGAACGGACGCGTCGTCGCCGACCGCTATGAGCTGGCCACGCTCCTCGGCCAGGGCGGCATGGGCCAGGTGTGGACCGCGTACGACCGGCGTCTCGACCGCCGGGTCGCGGTCAAGCTGCTGCGCCCCGACCGGATGGCGATACCCAGCGACGGCGGCGACGGCGTCGACGATCTGCGCCGCCGTTTCGTACGCGAGTGCCGGGTCACCGCGCAGGTCGACCACCGCGGTCTGGTCACCGTCCACGATGCGGGCAGCGATGGCGACGACCTGTATCTGATCATGCAGTACGTCGAGGGCGCCGACCTCGCCGACCACCTCGCCGAACACGACCCCTACCCCTGGCAGTGGGCGGTGTGCGTGGCGGCGCAGCTGTGCGCGGTGCTCTCCGCCGTCCACGCGGTGCCGATCGTGCACCGCGACCTCAAGCCGCGGAACGTGATGATCCGCCCCGATGGTTCGGTGACCGTCCTCGACCTCGGCGTCGCCGCCGTCCTCGACACCGACACCACCCGCCTCACCCACACCGGCTCGCCCATCGGCAGCCCCGCCTATATGGCCCCCGAACAGGCCATGGGCGGCGCCGTCGGCCCGTACACCGATCTGTACGCGCTGGGCGTGCTGATGCATGAACTCCTCATCGGCGATGTGCCCTTCGTCGGCTCCACGGCCCTGGGTGTGCTGCACCGCCATCTCTACGAGCCGCCGGTCCCGGTCCGCCAGGCGCGGTCCGAGGTGCCCGAGGCGCTGGAGGCGCTGGTGCTGCGGCTGCTCGCCAAGGACCCCCAGCACCGGCCGGCCGACGCCCAGGAGGTCTACCAGGCGCTGGTTCCGCTGCTGCCGTACGCCGCCGCGGCGCCCGGTGTCGCCGCCACCGGCCCGATGGACCCCACCCGCCCCTTCCTGCGCCCGCACGCCCCCTGGCCGGACCGCCCAGGACCGCCGGCGGCCGCTGCTGTTCCGTCGGCGGCGCCCCCCGCCGCCCCGGCCCGGTCGGATGTGGCGGGGGCCGTCGACGAGGTCAAGCGCCTGCTGGACCAGGGGTGGATCACTCAGGCCGTGGACATCCTCGGCGCGATCCTCCCGTCGGCCGCCGCGGAACACGGCGAGCTCTCCCCGGTCGTACGGTCGCTGCGCAAGCAGTACGCGGTGACGCTCATGGACGACGGGCAGTACCGCCGCGCCCTGCCCGAGCTGCGCAGGCTCGCCGACGAGTACGCCGCCGAGTCGGGCCCCGAGGCGCTGCGCAACTCCCTCCAGTTCCGCTACGAGGCGGCCCAGTGCCTCGAACAGCTCGGCGAGGCGGCCCAGGCGCTGCTCGAATACCGCACCTTGCTCCCGTACTTCGAGCAGTACGCGGCCACCGACCCGGCCACACCGCTGGAAATCCGCCGCAGGATCGGGCACTTGCTGCTCTCCCTCGGCGACCGCCCGGCCGCCCACGACATGCTCGCCCGCCTGCTGTTCGACGCCGAGCGGCTGCACGGTCCGCACCACCCCTTTCCGGAGGAGATCCGCCGCACCTTGCACTGGCTCGGGCAGGTCCGGGGCTGAGCGGCCCCGGGGAAGTGGCCGGAGCCGTGGCGAATCGTTGTCGAATCAGTGGCTTAGGCCGCGCCGACTCCATACCATCGATCAAGCCAGGTCGATCTATGCCGGGAGACTTGATGCTGCATCCCTTTGGGGGGCGTCCCCCATACCGCCGCACGAAAGCGGCTTCGCCGCGCGGCCGCGCCACCCTCGCCGTCCCTGCCGCGTCCGCCATGCTGCTCGCCGCCCCGTTGCTCACGGCCTGTGGCAATGACGCGCACCCCGGGGCGGCCGCCGTCGTGGACGGCAGCCGGATCACCGTCTCGCAGCTCCAGGCGCGGGTCAACGACGTCCGGGACGCGCAGCGCGACTCCGCCAAGTCCGAGCAGTTGGTGGCCAACAGCGGTCAGCTGAGCCAGAACACCCTGATCCGCATGATCCAGTTCCGGGTGATCGAGCGGGCCGGCCAGGACAACGGGGTGCGGGTGACCCGCCGCGATGTGCAGCAGTGCCGCAAGGCCGTCGAGTCGGCGGGCGGCGCAGAGGTGCTGCGCGGCCTGCAGACGGGGCAGACGACGAAGTGCGACCCGACCGGCGGGGCACAGCCGGGCGGCGCCGCGGCGCTGCGCGACTTCTATCTGGAACAGGGCATCGCCCCGGACCGGATCGACGACGCGCTGCGCATGGAGCTGTTGCGCAACGGCCTGGTGCACAAGCTCGGCACCGCCAAGGTCAACGCGGTCTTCGCCGCCACCTCCAAGAAGCTGGCCATCGACGTCAACCCGCGCTACGGGACGTGGGACGACACCCGGGGCACAGCGGTGCTGACCAAGGAGTCCTGGCTGCGGACCTCCGAGGACGCGAATCAGCAGGCGTAGGTTACGTTTCAAGGGTGACCGCCTCCGAAGCCCCGGGCACCGCCCCTGCCGCAGGCCCTACCGGCCGTATCGTCCTGCTCACCACCAGCCACCGGGTGGCGCCCGGGCTGCTGTCATGGCCCGCGTGGCAGACGCTGCACGGCGCGGACCAGGTGCTGTGCGCGGACCCGGCCCATCCGCAGCTGCCGTATCTGCGGGATGCGGGCGTCGAGGTGGCGGAGGCGGCGCCCGGTGCGCGCGAGCTGGTCGACTACTGCACCACCGCGCCGGGCCGCACCGCAGTCGTGCTCACCTCGGCGGACGGGGAGTCCGCGCTGACCGACGGGCTGGCCAGGCTCGCCGGGTCCGGCCGGGAGCGGATGCCGGACCTGGAGCTGCTGCCCGGCGCGTACGACCTGCCGGGCGCCCGGCTGCTCGACCTGGTCCAGGTGATGGACCGGATCCGGGTCGAATGCCCGTGGAGCGGCGCCCGCACCAGCGAGGAGCTGGTGAAGTACGGCATCGAGGAAGCGTACGAGCTCGTCGAGGCCATCGAGCAGGGCGACCGCGAGGCGCTGCGCGAGGAGCTGGGCGATGTGCTGCTGCAGGTCGTCTTCCACGCCCGGATCGCGCAGGAGGACCCGGACGAGCCGTTCTCGATCGACGAGGTGGCGGGCGGGATCGTGGACAAGCTGATCCGCCGCCATCCGCATATCTTCGGCGAGGAGGCGGCCGAGACCGCCGAGGACGTCAGGGAGCACTGGCTGCGGACCAAGGCGGTCGAGAAGCGGCGCGACTCGGTCACCGACGGAGTGCCGCTCGGCCAGCCCGCGCTCGCGCTGGCCGCCAAGCTGGCCTCCCGCGCCCGTACGGCGGGTCTTGAGGTGCCGCTGCCCGCGGGGGAGGACGTCGGCTACGAACTGCTCGCCCTGGCGGTGCGGGCGGCCGAGCGGGGCGTCGAGCCGGAGACGGCGCTACGCGCCGCGGCCCGTACGTACCGGGACGCGATCCGGGCGGCCGAAGGGGTGGGCGGCGGCGGGGAGTAGCGTCCTGGTCGCACACCCCGTGTCCCAACAGCAGATACCCGCCCCATGGGGCGGGTATCTGCTGTTGGGCACGTCACACTTGTCACGCCTTCCACCAGGTCAGGAACGAGCTCCAGAAACCTGCCTTCTGGGGTTTCTGGTGCGCCGGAGCCTGAGTGCTGGCGGTCGTGTCAACTTCCGGAGAAGCGGGAGAAAGCGTGTGCTTTTCCGCAGGTGCCGGCGTAAAGCGGGTGGGAAGGGCGGTGAGCGCCCGGTGGAAGCAGCCCGGGCGCCAGGTCAATGTGTTGGCGGGCACGGCGAGTTCGACATCGGGTAGACGGTTGAGCAGCTTCTCGAGGGCCGTGAGGGCGATCAGCCGGGCGGGGTCCTTGGCCGGGCACGCGTGCGGCCCCGCGCCCCACGCCAGGTGTGCCCGTTTGCTGGACAGTTGCCGAGGTGCGGACACCGCGGGATCCGTGTTGGCGGCGGCGAAGCTGATCATCACGGGATCACCTGCCCTCAGGGTGATCCCGGCGATCTCGGTGTCGTGTATCGGATAGTGAACGGCGTAGTTGGCGATGGGCGGGCTGTTCCACAGGACGTCGTCGATGGCGTCCTCGACCAGAAGCCCACCGCCGTGCTGGTCGTTCGCGTAACTGTCTTCGGTGAGCAGCAGGTGGAAGGCGTTGGCAATGAGGTTCTGCTGGGGCTCCGTGCCGGCACCCATGAGCAGCACCAGCTGATGGATCATCTCCTCGTCACTCAGCCGCGACGGATGCTCCATGAGCCAGGAGGTGATGTCCGCCCCCGGCTGCTGCCGCTTGACCGCGATCAGCTCAAGAAGGCTCTGGGTGACCTCCGCGTTCGCCTTCTCCACGTTGATGCCGTCGAACAGGTCGGCCAATCCCGACACCAGCCGGTCACCGATTTCCGCAGGGCAGCCGATGAGCTCATTGAAGACCAGCAGCGGCACCAACTTGGCGTAATCGTTCAGGAGGTCGGCGCTGCCCCGGGCGCTGAACTGGTCGATCAGGTAATCAGTGATCCGCTCGACTTGGCGGCTCACATGGTGGCTGTCCAGGCTGCCCAGGCTGTGGGTCACCGCCTGACGGAGCCGCATATGGTCCGCGCCATCGGCGAACAGGGCGTTCGGCCGGTACCCGATCAAGGCCAGAACCGGACTGTCCTGTGGAACCCTGCCCTCGTTCAGGGCGCGCCAGCGGCGTGAGTCCTTCGCGAAGGTGTCGGGGTTCTGTAGTACCTGGAGGGCCGCCGCGTAGGATGTGACGAGAGTGGCCTCCACTCCCGGAGCCAGTTCGACGGGCGCGACCGGCCCGTACTGACGCAGATGCGCGTAATAGGCGTCCGGCTTGGCGGCGAACTCGGGGCCGTACAGCGGCACCCGCTGGCCGCTGCTATGTGCTGGGCAACCGGGTGGTGGTTCGGGGAGAGCCGATTGGTTGTTCATGCTTGCTCCTAGCGGGCACGATCCTGCAGATAACGCACCAGCGTGATCAGCGCGTTGGCCGATGACTTCTCATCGCGCGCGTCACAGGTGACGACGGGGGTGTCCGGAAGCAGATCGAGAGCTTCACGCAGCTCATCGTCGGAGCGGTCCGGTGTGCCGTCGAAGTGGTTCACGGATATCGCGTAGGGGAGTCCGTACTGCTCGACCAGGTCGATGACGTCGAAGGACTCCTTGAGGCGCTCGGGGTCGACCAGTACCAGCGCCCCGAGGGCGCCGCGGGTCATGTCCTCCCAGACCTGCACAAAGCGCTGCTGTCCGGGGGTGCCGAACAGATACAGGACAAGCCGGTCGCTGAGGGTGAGCCGGCCGAAGTCCATGGCGACGGTGGTCGTGGTCTTGCCCTGGACACCGCGCAGATCGTCGATATGAGCCGCCGCCTGCGTCATGGTTTCCTCGGTACGCAGCGGGGGAATCTCCGACATGGTGCCGATGAAGGTCGTCTTGCCCACCGCGAAATGCCCCACCACCAGGATCTTGGCAGCTATCTGCACATTGTTGCGCAGATAGACGTCCTCATCCGAAGCGGGCCTGGAGACCATCGAGCACCTCCTGAAGGACCGATACGTCGACGAGTTGGGCGGGGGGCGCCGGGGCGCGCGTGACGAGATAGCCGTCCGAGGAGAGATCGGACAGCAGAACCTTCACGATGCCGATGGGAAGTCCCAGGTGTCCCGCGATTTCGGCGACCGAGAGATAGCCGCCGCCGCACAGGTCCAACAGGCGGAGCTTCTCCGGGTCGTAATGGCTCGGCGGCCGTCTTTCGGAGGCGGTGACCAGTGTGATCAGATTGAACTGGTCGTTCTCCGGCAAACCGCGACCGTTGGTGATGACGTACGGTCGCACTAAGGGCGCGGCCTCTGGCTCTTGCTCACCCGGTGTAATCATGCCTGAATACTTGTGTTCTCTCGAGGCGGAGTGCTGAGGGCCTTCCCGAGCTGGCCGACGAGCTGCTGCATCCGGAAGGTGATGTCCGCCATGTCGACATCGGGGGCGGACGAGACGGCCAGATAGGCGCCTTCTCCGGCGGAGATCAGAAAGACCCAGCCACCGTCGAACTCCACCAGCGTCTGACGCCAGCTCATCCGGGGATCGCCGCAGAAGCTGGACATCGTGCGGCTCAACGACTGGATGCCGCTCATCGCCGCGGCGATCGAGTCGGCCTCGTCCTTCTGGACGTCTTTGGAGCGGGCCATCAGCAGACCGTCGGCGGAGACCAGGAGCGCATGGCGCGCGCCTGGTACCTCCAGGGCGCTGTCAAGCATCCATGACAGATCGTTGTTCACGAAAGATCGTGCCCTTCCCTGCTCGGGTTTGCGGAGCGGCCGGACTGAGTGCCGCGCTGGAAGGCGCCCATGATCGAGGCGGTTTCCTCGCTCGACCGGGCCTGGGCGGGCGTGAAGTCCGCTTTGGGCACGATGGAGATCGAGCCCTTGCGCCGGCGTTTGGGCAGTCCCCCGGAGGTGGAGGGGTCGGCGGGAGTCTCCTCGTCGCGGCCGCGGTCGCGGTCGCGGGCGGCGGGCTGGGCGGCCGCCGGCGGCTCCTCCGGCTCGGGCATGTTGGTCAGAAGGTCCTCGGGCAGAAGTACCACCGCTCGCACACCACCGTAGGGAGAGGCCGAATCCACGGAGACAGTGAAGCCATATCGGGCGGCGAGCACACCGATGACCGCGAAACCGAACTGCGGGGGGTTTCCCAGGCCCGTGACGCCCGACGCGCGCTTGGAAGACAGGAGCTCATCGGCCCTGTTCTTCTCTTCCTCGTTCATACCGACACCGGCGTCGTCGATGATGATGCAGACGCCCTTGGGCACGGTGCGGATGGTGATGTCGATCGGGGAGTCGGGCGCCGAGTAGCTGGTCGCGTTGTCCAGCAGTTCGGCCAGCGCCAGCGCGACCGGTTCGACGGCGCGGCTGACCACCGCGAAGTTGGACTGGGAGCGGATCTCGACGCGGGTGTAGTGACGGATACGGCCCTTGGCGCTGCGGACCACGTCGTACACCGAGGCGACGGTGCGCTGACGGCCGAGCCAGCCGTCACAGAGCACCGCGATGGACTGGGCACGTCGGCCGAACTGCGAGTTCATGTGGTCGATCTCGAGGAGGTCCTGGAGCATGTGGTGCTCGCCGTACCTCTCCTGAGTCTTGGAGATCGCCAGCTGCTGCTCGTTGGCGAGACCCTGGAGCGTGCGCATCGCGGACTTCAGCGCGCTCTTGGTGGCCTCTTCCGCGCGGGTATGGGCTTCCTGTACCGAGGCCGAATAATTGCTCTCAAGCTCGGTATAGCGATTCTGGAGCTCGGTCTTCTCGTTGACGAGCTGTGTACGCGCCTTTCTCCCGCGAAATATGGCAGTTGCGGCGAGAGGGGTACCAACGATCAGAGCCCAGAGCGCTGGATCCTGTATGTATTGCGTCATGAGACTCTCTTTAAGCGACTAGACCGCCAGGGACTGAAAGGGTTTCGCACGGTGCGTTCCGAATTCGTGGGCGGGACGGCGGCGAGTCAGTGTCCGGACGGCGCCCGCTCGGCTCGAGGACAGCGCGCACGTCTCCACGGCGCCAGCGCGGGGGCATCGGTCTGCCGGATCGGCCCCACATGCCCGACTGGCGGCATAATGCTCCTCAGAGTGATGACCCTTTTCGGCTTTTTGCCGGATCGCCGCGTGTCTACGCGCCCATGGCTCGCCTGGCAAGCGCGGTGATCGTATCACCAGGGTCAGGGGCCGATGTGCATGTGCCTCCGGCCCATTCGCGTACCTGACGCCGATTCAGCCATCTGCTCTTCGCCGGGTGTTCGCGGAGGCGGCCGGGGTGCGGCAGGACATCGCGTGGCCGGGCGAGCCGAGGGTGCTGCCGGGGGTGCCGCCGGGGGTGCGGTGGCGGTCTGATATCGGCCAATCGGGCCGCGCTCGAGCGGTCGATCGGGCATCCGCACGGACATCGGATAAACGCCCGGCGTTTATGCCCTTTTTATGCGGAATCAGAGATTCCGGACCTTGCCGTATTGTCGGGGGATGTCAGACCGGCACCACCCCGCCTACTCCCCGACCCTTTTCAGCTGGGAGTTCGCCACCGATCCGTATCCCGCGTACGCCTGGCTACGGGAGCACGCACCCGTCCATCGGGCCACTCTGCCCAGCGGAGTCGATGCGTGGTTGGTGACCCGCTACGCCGACGCTCGGACCACGCTCGCCGACCCTCGGCTGTCGAAGAATCCGATTCATCACAGCGAAGCCGCCCACGCCAAGGGCAAGGTGGGCATTCCGGGCGAGCGCAGTGCGGATCTCATGACACATCTGCTCAATATCGACCCGCCCGACCACACCCGGCTGCGGCGGCTGGTGTCCAAGGCGTTCACCCCCCGCAGGGTGGCGGCCTTCGCCCCGCGGGTGCGGGAGTTGACCGACGGCCTCATCGACGGGTTCCGGATAAGAGGAGAGGCGGATCTGATCCATGAGTTCGCCTTCCCGCTGCCCATCTACGCCATCTGCGATCTGCTCGGCGTACCCCGGGAGGACCAGGACGACTTCCGGGACTGGGCCGGGATGATGATCCGGCACGGCGGCGGGCCGCGCGGCGGGGTGGCCCGGGCGGTGAAGCGGATCCGCGCCTATCTCGCCGATCTCATCCACCGCAAGCGGGAGTCGCTGCGCGAGGATGGAGAGGGGAAGGCAGACGACCTGATCTCCGGGCTGATCCGCGCCAGCGACCACGGTGAGCAACTGACCGAGAACGAGGCCGCGGCCATGTGCTTTGTGCTTCTGTTCGCGGGTTTTGAGACGACCGTGAATTTGATTGGCAATGGCATCTATGCGCTGCTGCGCGACCCCGTCCAGTGCGACCGGCTGCGGCGGGCCGCCGAGGAAGGGGATGAGGGGCTGCTGACGACCGGTGTCGAGGAACTGCTCCGCTATGACGGGCCGGTGGAGATCGCGACCTGGCGGTTCGCCACCGAACCCGTGGTGATCGGCGGGCAGCGGATCGCCGTGGGCGAACCGGTGCTGGTGGTGCTCGCCGCCGCCGACCGCGACCCCGAGCGCTTCGACTCACCCGATGTGCTCGATCTCTCCCGGGCCGACAACCAGCACCTCGGATACGGCCATGGCATCCATTACTGTCTGGGCGCACCACTGGCCCGTCTTGAGGCCCGGACCGCCATCGGCACCCTGCTGCGGCGCCTGCCCGATCTGCGGCTCGCGGTGGAGCCGGAAGAGATCCGCCGGCGCGGCGGTCTGATCATGCGCGGGCTGCGTGAACTGCCCGTGGCCTGGGGCCCGATCACCTAGCAAACGCCCTTGGTGCCCGGCATATGTGACATAACGTCAACGACGTGATCACTGCGTGACCTGGGATACATCTGCTTGTGATGATCAGATGGCGTCGCTATGTTCAACCGACGACTCAGCCGCCACACGAGAGGCAGAACGCATGCGCTCCGGGAACGGTCGACACCGCCGCCCCCGTCAGGCTCCGGCAATCGTGATCGCAGCGGGGGTGACGGGTGCGAGCATCGCCATGCCGCTCTTCGGCGCCGTCGGCGCCCAGGCCGCGGACACCACCCAGGCGTGGGACCGCGTCGCCGAATGCGAGAGCGGTGGGATGTGGAGCGCCAACGGAGGCAATGGCTTCTATGGCGGTCTGCAGATCACCTTGGACATGTGGAAGAAGTACGGCGGCCAGCAGTACGCCCCGCGCCCCGACCTCGCCAGCCGCTCCCAGCAGATAGCCATCGCCCGGGCGATCCTCGCCGACCGCGGCCCGGACGCCTGGCCGAGCTGTGCGCTGGACGCCGGGCTCGCCGGCCTCGGCGACGCGCTGGATGTGAACCCCGGCGGGAAGGGGACGCCCGAAGCCAAGGAGGGGGCACCGCCCAGCGGTAGCTGGGGGACGGAGGAGCCCACCGGGATCGGCGACTCCGATACGGACGACGCGTCCGACGACTCCAGTCGGGGCGATCGGTCGGACAGCTCCGATGGTTCCGGTAGTTCCGAAGATTCCGATACGTCCGACAAGACCGGTAAGTCGGACCCCTCCGCGACTCCCGGCGACAAGTCCGGTGAAAAGGGTGGGAAGTCGGGCGCTTCCGGCGAAGCGTCCCGCGACGAGGGCGACTCCGCGCCCGACAAGGGCGACGAGCGCTCCGACCGCGACGCGAAGGGCGAGGACTCCGCCACCTCTCCCACCGGCCGTCACCGCGGCGCGCCCGACGCCCGCGAGCAGGGCTCCGCGGGCACGGCGGACGACGACGCCCGGTCCTCGGGCCGCCATGCCTCGCGCGACGACGCGGAGCGCACCGAGATCCCCGTTCAGCCCCTCGGCCGCGAGGACTACACCGTGCGCGGCGATGACAGCTTGTCAGACATCGCGGACGACCGAGACGACCAAAAGGCTGACGGAGGGCGGCCCGAGCTCTACGAGGCCGACGAACCGCTCATCGGAACCGACCCGGGCCTTATCCATCCTGGTCAGCGTCTCGATCTCGGCGCCAGGTAGCGGCAGTTCGGGATGAATTGCCCGATCTGGCGGTGGTGAGACATACATCTCGTCACATCGCCCGGCGTGCGTAGCCTGTCCGATCTTTCCGCACCCGGCCTCACCTGCGTAGATGTGGGATGGCTGGGTGCGGATACGGCCTCATTCGCTGGGATGTCGGGGTTTGAACCTCATCGGAAGGTGTGTTTAACGTCTTTCCGCTCGCCACCGCGGGCACCGTCGATCGTCACGCCGAGTCCTGCCGGCGGTCGGGGGGAAACCGACGCTTATGCGCCGAAGGCAGGAGCGGGGGAACCAAGGTAGGCGCCGTAGCGGCCTGGAGACGGGCCCGTTCGGCTCGGGGTGAAGCCAGGGTGCGGTCAAGCCGCATCTGGGCCGGGCAACTCACAGTCCGAACCCGACAGCTCACCTCGTAGGCGTCGGTGAGGAACGAACATGCGTAACGACAAGGGTAAGCACCGCCGTCCCTCCAAGGTCACCCGCATCGCCGCGCTCGCCGGCGTCGCTGGTGCGGCCGTCGCCGCACCGCTCCTGGGGGCCACCTCCGCCTCGGCCGCGACCACCGCCCAGTGGGACACGGTCGCGCAGTGCGAGTCCGGCGGCAACTGGTCGATCAACACCGGCAACGGCTTCTACGGCGGCCTCCAGTTCACCAACTCCACCTGGGCCGCGTACGGCGGCACCTCCTTCGCGGCCCGCGCCGACCTGGCCACCAAGGACCAGCAGATCCAGATAGCCGAGAAGGTCCTGGCCGGACAGGGCAAGGGCGCCTGGCCGGTGTGCGGCACCGGCCTGACCACCGGCGGCACCCCGACCCCCTCGACGTCCACCACCCAGCCCGCCCAGCCGGCCGAGACGGCCAAGCCCGCGCAGCCCGCCAAGCCGAAGGCGCAGCCCCGCGAGGAGAGCGAGCACGCCGGGCGCGGGCACGCCCGCCACGCGATCAAGAAGGGCGACGGCGAGTACAAGGTCAAGTCCGGCGACACCCTCTCCAAGATCGCCGACGCGCACCACGTCGACGGCGGCTGGAAGAAGCTCTTCGAGCTGAACAAGGACATCGTCGAGGACGCCAACCTCATCTTCCCGGGCCAGCTGCTCCACCTCTCCTGACCCACCCGGCCGGGCCTCCCCCCACCCCGGCAGCCGGGCCTCCCCCCACCCCGGCACCCTCCCCGGCCCCAACACCCCCGAAGACTGCCCCGGCCGGGCGCGCCGCCCCCCAAGCGAGGCGCGCCCCGCCGGGGCTTCGTCGGGTGGGCACTCCGGGCCCGTTAGGCTCATGCCGCAGAGACAGACCCATACGAAGGAGATCCTCGTGTCGTCCATCGACGTCGTCGTAGCTCGCGAGATCCTCGACTCGCGAGGCAACCCCACGGTCGAGGTCGAGGTCGGCCTCGACGACGGCAGCACCGGCCGTGCCGCCGTGCCCTCCGGTGCCTCGACCGGCGCCTTCGAGGCCCTTGAGCTCCGCGACGGCGACAAGAGCCGTTACGGCGGCAAGGGCGTCGAGAAGGCCGTCCTGGCCGTCATCGAGCAGATCGGTCCGGAGCTCGTCGGCTACGACGCCACCGAGCAGCGCCTGATCGACCAGGCGATGTTCGACCTGGACGCCACCCCGGACAAGTCCTCGCTCGGTGCCAACGCGATCCTCGGCGTCTCGCTCGCGGTCGCGCACGCCGCCTCCGAGGCCTCCGACCTCCCGCTCTTCCGGTACCTGGGCGGCCCCAACGCCCACCTGCTGCCGGTCCCGATGATGAACATCCTCAACGGCGGCTCGCACGCCGACTCCAACGTGGACATCCAGGAGTTCATGATCGCGCCGATCGGCGCCGAGTCCTTCTCCGAGGCGCTGCGCTGGGGCACCGAGGTCTACCACACCCTGAAGTCGGTGCTGAAGGAGCGGGGCCTGTCCACCGGCCTCGGCGACGAGGGCGGCTTCGCGCCGAACCTGAACTCCAACCGCGACGCCCTGGACCTGATCGTCGAGGCGATCAAGAAGGCCGGCTACCAGCCGGGCCAGGACATCGCGCTGGCGCTCGACGTGGCCGCCTCCGAGTTCTACAAGGACGGCGCCTACACCTTCGAGGGCCAGACCCGCAGCGCCGCCGAGATGACCGCGTACTACGCCGAGCTGGTCGACGCGTACCCGCTGGTCTCCATCGAGGACCCGCTGAACGAGGAGGACTGGGACGGCTGGAAGACGATCACCGACCAGCTCGGTGACAAGGTCCAGCTGGTCGGCGACGACCTGTTCGTCACCAACCCGGAGCGGCTGGCCCGCGGCATCGACAGCAACACCGCGAACGCGCTGCTGGTCAAGGTCAACCAGATCGGCTCGCTGACCGAGACCCTGGACGCCGTCGAGCTCGCCCAGCGCAACGGCTTCAAGTGCATGATGTCGCACCGCTCCGGCGAGACCGAGGACGTCACCATCGCGGACCTGGCCGTCGCCACCAACTGCGGCCAGATCAAGACCGGTGCCCCCGCCCGCTCCGAGCGCGTGGCCAAGTACAACCAGCTGCTGCGCATCGAGGAGATCCTCGACGACGCGGCGGTGTACGCGGGCCGCTCCGCCTTCCCGCGGTTCAAGGGCGCGGTCCTCAAGGGCTGAGCTCCGCCGAGCCTGACGCACGTCCCCGGCCACGGTCCCGTACCGTGGCCGGGGACGGCGTACGCAGCGAAGTCACGACCGGGGAGGCGACGTGCCGGCGGATCGGGATCGGTTCTCCACCGCGACCAGGCTCAGGGCGCTCGGCGAGCACGCCGCGGCCCGTGTCTACCGCGCCCGTATCCGACGCCGCCGCAGCCGGCTCACCGGCCGGGCCGCGCTGCTCGCGCTGGTCGTCTGCTCGCTCGTGGTGGCCCTCGCGTACCCGATGCGGCAGTACATCTCGCAGCGCTCGGACATCTCCGACCAGCGGCGCCAGGCACAGAAGGAGCGCGAGGACGTCAAGCGGCTGCGCGAGCAGAAGGCCAGGCTCCAGGACCCCGCGTACGTCCAGCAGCAGGCCCGTGAGCGGCTGCACTTCACGCAGCCGGGGGAGACGGGCTACAGCGTGGTCGACGGCAGTGGCCGGACCGAGCGCTCCGCCGACCAGGGCGCGGCCGACCGCCCGTGGTACAGCAACATGTGGCGAACCGTCGACCAGGCTGACCAGGCTGACAGCGCTGACCAGGCTCACAGCGCTGGTGCGGCGGACGCCGCTGACAAGGCCGATACCGCGGGCCGTGTGAAGCGCTGACCGAAGAACCGGCCGCCGGAGGCGACCGGCCCCGAACCGATCGAAGAGAACTTCCGACCCATGCACACGCCCCCTCCGCAGACGGAGCCCACCGCGCCCACCGACGCGGACATCGCCGCCGTCAAGGAGCAGCTGAACCGCCTTCCGCGCGGGCTGCGCGCCGTCGCGCACCGCTGCCCGTGCGGCAATCCGGACGTCGTGGAGACCGCGCCGCGGCTCGAGGACGGCTCGCCCTTCCCGACGCTCTACTACCTGACCTGTCCGCGCGCCGCCTCCGCGATCGGCACGCTGGAGGCCGAGGGCGTGATGAAGGAGATGACGGCCCGGCTGGCCACCGACCCCGAACTGGCCGACGCCTACCGGGCGGCCCATGAGGACTACATAGCGCGCCGTGACGCGATCGAGGTGCTTGAGGGCTTTCCGAGCGCGGGCGGTATGCCGGACCGGGTCAAGTGTCTGCATGTCCTGGTCGCCCACTCGCTCGCCGCGGGCCCCGGGGTCAACCCGCTCGGGGACGAGGCCATCGCCATGCTGCCGAAGTGGTGGGCGAAGGGGCCGTGCGTGGCCCCGTGCGGCGCTGTGACGGACGACGCGGGGGACAGATCATGACCCGCGTCGCGGCCGTGGACTGCGGCACCAACTCGATCCGGCTTCTGGTGGCCGACGCCGATCCGGCCACCGGCCGGATCACCGAGCTCGACCGCCGGATGCGCATCGTCCGGCTCGGCCAGGGCGTGGACCGCACCGGGCGGCTGGCCCCCGAGGCGCTGGAGCGCACCTTCGCGGCCTGCCGTGAGTACGCGGAGGTGATCGGCGGGCTCGGCGTGGAGCGGGTCCGCTTCGTCGCCACCTCCGCCTCGCGCGACGCGGAGAACCGCGAGGAGTTCGTACGCGGGGTCGTGGAGATCCTGGGCGTGGAGCCCGAGGTGATCAGCGGCGACCAGGAGGCGGAGTTCTCCTTCACGGGCGCCACCAAGGAGCTGACGGACCGTGCGGGGTTCGCCCGGCCGTATCTGGTGGTGGACATCGGCGGCGGCTCGACCGAGTTCGTGGTCGGCGACGACCATGTGCGGGCCGCGCGCAGCGTGGACATCGGCTGTGTGCGGATGACCGAGCGCCATCTGGTCGTGGACGGACGGATCACCGATCCGCCGACGGTCCATCAGATCGCCGCCATACGGGCGGATATCGAGCGGGCCCTCGACGTCGTCGAGGAGACGGTGCCGATCCGGGAGGCGGGTAGTCTGGTCGGGCTGGCGGGTTCGGTCACCACCGTCGCCGGTATCGCGCTGGAGCTGCGGGAGTACGACCCCGCCGCCATCCACCACTCGCGCGTCTCCCTGGACCAGGTCCGCGAGATCACGGACAAGCTGATCGGCTCCACCCATGCCGAGCGGGCGGCGATCCCCGTGATGCACGAGGGCCGGGTGGATGTGATCGCCTCGGGTGCGCTCGTACTGCTGACGATCATGGAGCGGTGCGGGGCTCAGGAGGTCGTGGTGAGCGAGCACGACATCCTCGACGGGATCGCCTGGAGCCTCGCCTGACGGGGTCCGGAGGGGGTGTGGACCCCCTGTGAGGGGCCGGTGGAGACCCGGGCGCGAAAAAGTTCGTGAAAAGCTTCACATGAAAAAGGCCCCTGGTGACCGCCTGGTGTGAGTCCGGAGGCCGGTTCGGCGGCGGTTTCGGGGGCCGGGCCCGTCCGGCGGCCCCTGCGACACCTGTTTCGGCCATATGACAGACCCGTCCCGGACCCCGGTGGTCTACTCCCGCGTTGCCTCACAAGTGCAGATCAGCGGGGTTGTCAACGCGCCGCCGGAGCTGGTGGTTCCCCTGTGCGGATATGGCGTGTGTCACGGGGGCCGCGGAGTGTAGCAGACCCTCCCACCATGCTTGTGAAGGGGCTCACGAGGCACCCCCCTGAGGGTGCTGGATACTCGAAACATGAGCACCACGGAGCGTCCCAGGATCCTCGTTGTAGGCGGTGGGTACGTAGGCCTGTACGCGGCACGCCGCATCCTGAAGAAGATGCGGTACGCCGAGGCGACCGTCACGGTCGTCGACCCCCGGTCGTACATGACGTACCAGCCCTTCCTCCCAGAAGCTGCGGCCGGCAGCATCTCCCCGCGCCACGTCGTGGTCCCGCTGCGGCGCGTGCTCCCCAAGGCGGAGGTCCTCACCGGCCGGGTGTCGACCATCGACCAGGACCGCAAGGTCGCCGTCGTCCAGCCGCTCGTCGGCGAGGCGTACGAGCTGCCCTTCGACTACCTGGTCGTCGCTCTCGGCGCCGTCTCCCGCACCTTCCCGATCCCCGGCCTCGCCGAGAACGGCATCGGCATGAAGGGCATCGAGGAGGCCATCGGCCTGCGCAACCACGTCCTCGAGCAGCTCGACAAGGCCGACTCCACGACCGATGAGGACATCCGCCGCAAGGCGCTGACCTTCGTCTTCGTCGGCGGTGGCTTCGCGGGTGCGGAGACCATCGGCGAGGTCGAGGACATGGCGCGCGACGCCGCGAAGTACTACCCGAACGTGAAGCGCGAGGACATGCGCTTCGTCCTCGTCGACGCCGCCGACAAGATCCTCCCCGAGGTCGGCCCGAAGCTCGGCCAGTGGGGCCTGGAGCACCTGCAGAAGCGCGGTGTCGAGGTCTACCTCAGCACCTCGATGGACTCCTGCATCGACGGCCACGTCGTGCTCAAGAACGGACTCGAGGTCGACTCCAACACGATCGTGTGGACCGCCGGCGTCAAGCCCAACCCGGCGCTCGCCCGCTTCGGCCTGCCGCTCGGCCCCCGCGGCCATGTGGACACCGCGCCGACGCTGCAGGTGCAGGGCACCGAGTACATCTGGGCCGCGGGCGACAACGCCCAGGTGCCGGACCTCGCCGTCGGCGAGGGCGCCTGGTGCCCGCCGAACGCCCAGCACGCGCTGCGCCAGGCCAAGGTGCTCGGCGACAACGTGATCTCGGGTATGCGGGGCTTCCCGCAGCGCGAGTACAAGCACGCCAACAAGGGCGCGGTCGCGGGGCTCGGTCTGCACAAGGGCGTCGCGATGATCGTCCTCGGCAAGACCAAGATCAAGCTCAAGGGCCGGCTCGCCTGGTACATGCACCGTGGCTACCACGGCATGGCCATGCCGACCTTCAACCGCAAGATCCGGGTCTTCGCCGACTGGACGCTGGGCATGTTCCTCAAGCGCGAGGTCGTCTCCCTCGGCGCCATGGAGAACCCCCGCGAGGAGTTCTACGAGGCCGCCGCCCCGGTCTCCGCGGCCGCCGCCGCCAAGCAGGCCGAGAAGGCCAAGGCCTCCTAGCACCGCGATAACCGCGGCAACCGCGGCAACCGCGACACCTCTGAACGCCGAAGGGCGTCCGCCATCCGTGGGGCGGACGCCCTTCGGCGTTGTGCCGACGGATGGTTTTGCCGATTCCAGACGTGTCGGCGGGACTGTACGGCGGGCCTCATGGTGTTTACGTGGTGAGTGAATCTTCCTGACTCACCATCACGGAGGTGTCTGATATGCCCGACGCCGCCCAGCGGCTCGCCGCACTGGCCGAGGAGGGGCTGGGAACCCCGCTCCCGATCCGGATCCGCGCCTGGGACCACAGCGAGGCGGGCCCCCCGCACACCCCCGTCCTGGTCGTAAGGCGCCGCAGGGCGCTGCGCAGGCTGCTGTGGAAACCGGGCGAGCTGGGCCTGGCCCGCGCCTGGGTGGCCGGCGACCTCGACGTCGAAGGCGATCTGTACGAGGCCCTGGACCTGATGGCCGGACTGGTGTGGGAGCGCGACCCCACAGCCCAGCGGCAGTCGAAGGCCGCCGCCGCCCTCAAGGCGCTGCGCGACCCCGCGCTGCGCTCCGCCGCCCGCACCCTGGTCGGCCTCGCGGGGCCCGGGCTGCCGCCGCCCCCGCCCCGCGAGGAGGCGCGCCGCACCTGGCGCGGACCGCTGCACACGCTGCGCCGCGACAAGGAGGCCATCAGCCACCACTACGACGTCGGCAACGACTTCTACGAGCTGGTGCTCGGCCCCTCCATGGTCTATTCGTGCGCCTACTGGGAGGGCACCGAGGCCGAAGGCGCCACGCTCGAGGACGCCCAGCGCGCCAAGCTCGACCTGGTCTGCCGCAAACTGGCGCTCAGGCCCGGCCGGCGGCTGCTGGACGTGGGCTGCGGCTGGGGCTCGATGGTGCTGCACGCGGCGCGCGAGTACGGCGTGCAGGCCGTCGGCATCACGCTCTCGCAGGAGCAGGCGGCGTACGCCCGTAAGCGCGTCGCCGACGCCGGGCTCACCGACCAGGTCGAGATCCGGGTCCAGGACTACCGCGAGGTCACGGACGGCCCGTACGACGCGATCTCCTCGATCGGCATGGCCGAGCACGTCGGCGCCGCGCGCTACGCCGAGTACGCGGCCGACCTCCACGCCCTGCTCAAGCCCGGCGGCCGGCTGCTGAACCACCAGATCGCGCGGCGCCCAGAACCGGACGAGGAGGCGTACCACGTCGACGAGTTCATCGACCGCTACGTCTTCCCCGACGGCGAACTCGCCCCGGTCGGGCGGACCGTCACCCAGCTGGAGGAGGCGGGCTTCGAGGTGCGCGACGTGGAGGCGATCCGCGAGCACTACGCCCTCACGCTGCGCCGCTGGGTCGCCAATCTGGAGGCCCACTGGAAGCAGGCTGTACGGCTCACCTCGCCGGGCCGGGCCCGGGTGTGGCGGCTGTACATGGCGGCCTCGGCGCTGTCCTTCGAGCGCAACCGGATCGGGGTGAACCAGGTCCTGGCGGTCCGTACGCCGGACGGCGGCGCGTCCGGTATGCCGCTGCGGGCCCGCGACTGGCGGGGCTGAAACGCCCTGAAACGCCCTGAAACGGCCTGAGAAGCACAAGCGCCGGACGGGCTCGGCCCGTCCGGCGCTCAGGGGTGGGGCGAGCGGCTACTGCGACTTGATGGCCGCCAGCATGTTGAGCTTCGCCGCCCGCCGGGCCGGCCACAGCGCGGCCAGGATGCCGACGAACGCGGCCAGCACCAGGAAGACGGTCATCCGCCCCCACGGCAGCACCAGTTCGTAGGTGGGCAGCCCGTTCGAGATCAGCTCACCGGCGGCCCAGCCGAAGAAGACGCCGAGGCCGATGCCGAGCACCCCGCCGAAGAGCGAGATGACCAGCGACTCCAGCCGCACCATGCGCTTGATGCCGCGCCGGTCCAGACCGATGGCCCGCAACATGCCGATCTCCTGGGACCGTTCGAAGACCGACATCGCGAGAGTGTTGATGACGCCGAGCACCGCGACGATGACGGCCATGGCCAGCAGCCCGTAGAGCATGTTCAGCATCAGGGTGAAGAACTGCGCGATGCCGTTGGAGATGTCCTGCTTGTCCTGGACCTGGATCGCGGGGTTGTCGCCGAGCGCCTTCTCGATGGCGTTCTTGGTGGCGTCGGAGGCCCCGTCCTTGGTCTTCACCATCACCTGCATATCGGTCACGGTGCGCATATGCGGGGTGAGGGTGGTGTTGTCCAGCATGATGCCGCGGATCATCTGGTTGCCCTCGTAGACGCCCGCGACGCTCAGCCGGCCCTTGCGGCCGTCCTCGTAGGTGACCGTGAAGGCCGAGCCGCGCTTCCAGCCGTTGCGGTCGGCGGTCTTGTGGTCCACCACGACCTTGTCGCCGCCGAGCCCGGCGAAGGAGCCCTCCTTGAAGTCGACGCCGACCAGCTTCTGGATGGTCTTGCCGTTGACGCCCGTCAGGTACTCGGTGTCGCCGTCGATCCGGGACGCGGAGTTGCGCAGTGGGCTGAGGGCGGTCACCTGGTCGAGCTTGCCCAGGGTCTGCTCCACATCGGGCGACAGCGGGCGGACGCCGTCGAAGCCGCCCAGGCTGACCACGTAGTCCGACTTGAGGGCGCCGGTGGCCAGGTTGTCGATGCCCTTCTGGACGCTGCCCGCGATCACGGTCATGCCCGTGATCAGCGTCAGCCCCACCATCAGCGCGGAGGCCGTGGCGGCGGTACGGCGCGGATTGCGCACCGCGTTCTGCCGGGCGAGCTTGCCGGAGATCCCGAAGGCGCGCAGCAGCGGGGCGGCGGCCGCGATGAGCGGCCGGGACAGCAGCGGGGTGAGTACGAACACCCCGACCACCAGGACGGCCGCGCCAAGACCCATGGGGAGCTTGCCGTCGCTGCCCATACCGCTTCCGGCCAGTACGCCCGCCGCACCGGCCCCGGCGAGGACGGCGCCGATGGTGTTCCGTACCACCAGGCCGCGGGTGGTCGGCGCGGCGTGCACGCTGTTCATCGCGGCGACCGGCGGGATCTTCGCGGCGCGGCGGCCCGGCAGCCAGGCGGCGAGCACCGTGACCACGACGCCGACCACCAGCGAGACCGCGATGGCGGTCGGGGAGACGACCAGCGGGCCGTCGGGGACGGTGGCCCCGGTGGAGTTCAGCAGCGAGCGCAGCCCGGCGCCGATGCCGATACCGGCCGCAAGACCGGTGACGGCCGCGACCGCGCCGACGGCGGTGGCCTCGATCAGCACCGAGCGCGTCACCTGGCGGCGGGAGGCGCCGACGGCGCGCATCAGGGCCAGTTCGCGGGTGCGCTGGGCGACCAGCATGGTGAAGGTGTTGGCGATGATGAAGACGCCGACGAAGAGCGAGATCCCGGCGAAGACCAGCATGCCGGTCTGCATACCGCTCATCTGCGTCTTGATCATGGCGGCCTGGTCGTCGGCGAGCTTCTGACCGGTGGTGGCCTCGGCCAGCTTCGGCAGGATCTTGTCGACGCCCGACTTCAGCGTGGCCTGCGAGGTGCCCGCGGCGGCCCTCAGGTCGATCTCGTCGAACTCACCCGGCTTGGCGAACAGCCGCTGGGCGGTGGGGGTGTCGAACAGCACCAGGCTGCCGCCCGCGGCGACATTGCCGTCGTCGGTGGTGAAGACGCCGACGACCTTCTCCTTGCGCACCGGGCCGTCCACGGACAGCCGGACCGCGTCGCCCACCTTGTAGTGGCCGCGGTCGGCGGTCTTGGAGTCGAGCGCGACCTCGCCCGCGGACTTGGGGGCGCGGCCGTCGGTCAGCGTGTAGCGCGGGTCCTTGCCGCCGGTGCCCGGGTAGTAGTTGCCGCCGGTGTTGGCGAAGCCGTTGCCCAGCAGGTCGCCCTGCTTGTCGGCGACGGCGGTGTAGCCGGAGACGGCGCCGGTGGCCGAGGCGGCGCCGGGCACCTGGCCGGCCTGGTCCAGCAGGCGCTGGTTCAGCCGGGGCGCGGCGCCGGGGTTTCCGGCGTCGTCGTCGGACTTGTGCGGCTTTATAGCGACATCGACGCCCGCGAAGCCCTTCTCGGAGCTCTTCTGGTAGGCGCTGGAAATGGTGTCGGTGAAGACCAGGGTGCCGGAGACGAAGGCCACGCCGAGCAGAACGGCGAGCACGGTCATCATCAGCCGGGCCTTGTGCGCGAGCACGTTGCGCAAGGCGGTACGGAGCATGGTCAGTCCAAGTGAGGGGGGCGGCTGGGGCGTCAGGAGGCGTACGGGCGCGGTCAGGGGGCGTGTACGGGCGCGGTCGGGCGGCGTACGGGCGCGGTCGGGCCGACGCGTGCGAGTCGGGTCGACGGGCGCGGGTCAGGCCGACAGGTGTGGTCGGGCCGACCGGCGCGTCCGGCTCAGCTGGTACGGCCCTTGGCGTCGAAGCGCTTCATCCGGTCCAGGACCGCGTCGGCGGTCGGGTCGCGCAGCTCGTCGACGATCCGGCCGTCGGCGAGGAAGACCACCCGATCGGCGTAGGCGGCGGCGACCGGGTCATGGGTGACCATGACCACCGTCTGGCCCAGTTCGCGCACCGAGTTGCGCAGGAAGCCGAGGACCTCGGCGCCGGCCCGCGAGTCCAGGTTTCCGGTCGGCTCGTCGGCGAAGATGATTTCGGGCCTGCCGGCCAGCGCACGGGCCACCGCGACACGCTGCTGCTGACCGCCGGAGAGCTGGGCGGGACGGTGCTTGAGCCGATCGGACAGGCCCACGGTCTGCACCACCTGGTCCAGCCACGCCTTGTCGGGCTTGCGGCCGGCGATGTCCATCGGCAGCGTGATGTTCTCCAGCGCGTTGAGCGTGGGCAGCAGGTTGAACGCCTGGAAGATGAACCCGATCTTGTCGCGCCGCAGTTGGGTGAGCTTCTTGTCCTTGAGCGAGGTCAGCTCGACATCGCCGATCCGGGCCGAGCCGCCGGAGACCGTGTCCAGGCCCGCCATGCAGTGCATGAGGGTCGACTTGCCCGAACCCGACGGGCCCATGATGGCGGTGTACTCGGCCTGCTGGAACTCGACGGAGACACCGTCGAGGGCGACGACCTGGGTCTCGCCCTGCCCGTAGACCTTGGTGAGGTCCGTGGCCCGCGCCGCGGCGGTGGCGCGGGCGGCGGCGGCCTGGACGCCGGAGGGGGTCGTGGTCACGGTGGGGGCTCCTGTCGTGCGGTCGGGGACTTCAAGGCTTTAAGGCGTTCCTCCCATGGTCCTCGACATAGAGGGGGCCGGTATCAGTCCGCGCTCCGGTTTCCGTACGGGACTCGGGACGTATGCCCCGGCCCCCGCGTCCTCCTTGGGGAGGAGAAAACCGTTCTTAAAGACTGAGCGGGAGTGAGTCCTGCTTCCAGGGCTCGTGCTCAGCCGAACGTCCCGAACGGTGTTGGGCGTTCTGGTCGGCCGCTTTCACGCCGCGTCCAGCGCCGACGGATCGTGTCCGTGGTCCGGGGATGCGGGGGCGGTGTCCCTCACGCCCTGGTGCCACCGGTCCGGCCTGGACGGTCCGATGCCCCGCACGATCACTCTGGTCGTGCGGGGGCGGTGCCGTCCGACGTCGGATCGGGTGCCCCAGGGCGCGTCGTGCGATCGCCACGGCGGCAGCGTCGTGGCGGGTGGTCTTCCTGGTTGTGGTGGTGAGGGGTTTCTGCCAGTGCTGGGCGCCCCAGCGGCTGGTGTAGGCGGGGTCGACGGCGATGACAGGGATGCCGAGTTCGGCCGCCATGGACAGCAGCCGGGCCCGTAGCTTGCTGACGGGCATGCCGGAGATGAGGTTGCGGAACCGCTTCTTGCGGCCGTGCTTCTCGCGGGTGGTCTCCGTCTGGAAGTCGAGGTCCTCGACCGCGATGGCGAGGTGGTGGCGCTTGGCGAAGTGGAGCAGGCGGATCAGGGCGTGGCGGACCTGGGCGTCGCGGTGGGCGGCGGTGCCAGACAGGTCGTAGTCGAGCCGGAGTGGTTCACCCACGGGGTTGCCGTGTGTGTCCAGCCGCCAGGCGGCGAGGTGGTCGGCGTTGGTGTCCACCCCGATCAGACCGCCCGCTCGGGCCGCTTCCAGGGGGACGGTCTTCACCGGGGGGTTGGTCCAGGAGGCGGTCACATACCAGCGGCCCCGGTCCACGTCTTCGTGGATGCGGTAGGCGACGGCCCGGTTGGCTGCCACGCGGTCGGCCCACTGCTCACCCCGGTCTGCTCACCCCGGTGCGCGAACGCCACGCGGCCGGTGAGGACGTACCGTCCGTGCGGGGCGTTCGCCAGATGCGCCAAAGGGGTGGGCAGCTTGATCGAGATCTCGCCGTCGGGGGTGATGCGGATGGTCTCGTTGCCGAACGGTTTGCCGGACTCGCCGTCCGCGGCGAGGAACCGGCGCCCGGCCTGCCACCGTGCGCGCCACCGCTCCTGGGTGAGCTGTGCTTGCTGGAGGTGGTGGCGGGTGTTCAGCAGTTGTTTCCCGCCGCGCGTCACGTGCACGAGGCCGGCGTCACGGTCGGCCCGCACCTGCTGGAGCCGGTCTTCGAGCACGCCCAGGTGGCGCTTCTTGGCATGCCACTCCCGCGAACTGCGGTAGCCGCCCGGCGCCTGCCTGGTGCCCTTGGCGCCCACGGGCTGGGACAGGCGGTGGTTGATGGTGTCGATCCCGGCTTGAAGGTTCTGGATGTGGGCGAGCTGGCCGCGCCGGGCCAGTGCCCACTGATCGTGGGTGGCCTTCGTGATCGACCCGGCCCAGCGGGAGGACGACTCCCGCGTCAGGACACGCTTGCGCTCGGCCCACCGCTCACTGTCGTGCTCCAGCCCGACCGCACACCGGGCCTTCAGATCACGCGAGGCCAACGAACTGAGCAGGTCACCGACCAGGCGTAGCGCCGTCTCGTCCGCAGTGGTCAGGTGCTTGAGGCGGGTGCGGATGGCGACCCCGGAGGGGCCGGGCACCACGAACGGCGCCGCAATCTCCCGCAACCCGCCCACCCCGTCACCCCCACCCCGGTGCCGCAGAAATCCGTCACCACACCCAACGACCACCACCGGTGAAGGTCACGCATTCGATGCGAGAACTCCCGTTCCCCGCCCCGGCACGCGATCCCGCCCCTTCCCCAAGGCTCACTCAAACGCACCAGAACACACTCAACCGCCATCCAATGCCAACTGCTCACAACCCCCCGTCCGGGGGCGTCGAGATTGCGTCAATCCCTGCCATGTGGGTGGTGCGGCATATGGGCAGGTCCGATGGACGCGGGTGTGTGCGGTTGCCCCGACCCGATGCTGATGCACCCTCAGTTGCCAATAAAATAAGACAACCTCGGTTCGTCGATCCGCTGTTCGGGGGCGTGCCCCCGGATAGGCTCGTGATTGCTTTCCTATGGGGAGGGACGTACGCGCTCGTACGGCCCAGGGAGCCGCTGGCCCGGATGGTGGAATGCAGACACGGCGAGCTTAAACCTCGCTGCCCTTCGCGGGCGTACCGGTTCAAGTCCGGTTCCGGGCACACCCAGACCTTGTTGCCGCACGCTGCGTGCGCATCCGGTCGCCCAACGTCTACCGCGCGGGGCCCGCATGGGCCTCGCGCCGTTCGCGCGCGCGTGGAAATATCCTCCCTGGGCACTAGGGTGCTTTCTTTGCTTACCTATTACTCTGTAGTCAAGGTCGCGCAGGGCGGCCATGGAGGAGTGAGATGAGGAGCAGCAACCCGGTCTTCTCGCGACGGGGGTTCAGCCGCGACGGCGGCTACGCGGGCTTCGGCGCGGCACCGCAGGCCGGGGGCCCCGCCGCAGTCCAGGGCAACCCGTACGCGCAGACGCAAGCACCGACCAACCCTTACGCGACCGGCGACCAGCAGAATCTGACGCCCGAGCAGCTGCAGCAGATGTACGGCGCGCCGCCGGCGGGCCCGCTGCAGACCGGCCGGATGACGATGGACGACGTCGTCATGCGCACCGGTATGACGCTGGGCACCGTCATCCTCGCCGCCGCGGCTGCCTGGATCATGGATCTGCCCGTCGGCGTCGGCTTCGGTGCCGCGCTCGTGGCGATGGTGCTCGGCCTCGTCCAGTCGTTCAAGCGCAAGGCATCGCCCGCGCTGATCATGAGCTACGCCCTCTTCGAGGGCGTTTTCCTCGGCGTCATCAGCCAGGTGTACAACGACCGCTGGTCCGGCATCCCGATGCAGGCCGTGCTCGGCACGATGGCTGTCTTCGTCGGCGTGCTCGCCGCGTACAAGACCCGGCTCATCCGGGTGAACGCGCGATTCCAGCGCTTTGTACTGGGCGCGGCCATCGGCTTCCTCATCCTGATGTCGGTCAACCTGCTGTTCGCGGCCTTCGGCGGCGGTGACGGCCTCGGCTTCCGCAGCGGCGGCATGGGCATCCTGTTCGGCATCATCGGCGTGGTGCTCGGCGCCGCGTTCCTGGCGCTGGACTTCAAGCAGGTCGAGGACGGCGTCCGCTACGGCGCTCCGCGCGAGGAGTCCTGGCTGGCCGCGTTCGGTCTGACCCTGTCGCTGGTGTGGATCTACCTGGAGCTGCTGCGGCTGATCTCCATCTTCCGGGACTAGATCTTCGGGGGCTGGATCTTCCGGGATCTTGCCCTCGGGGCCTGGTCTTCCAGGTCCTCTGAGTGATCACGAAGGGCCCGCGGGGCAGGTCGCCCCGCGGGCCCTTCGCCATGTTCCGTTGTGTCGGGGGAGGGGGATGGGGGAGGTCAGAGCAGCTTGCGCGCGGCCCGCCTCAGATCGTGCTCATGAATGATCGCCTTGGCGTGGCCGTACGCGAGCTGGTGTTCACCGCGCAGCCAGCTGACCTTTTCCTCGAAGCGGAAGAGGGCAGGTCCTTCGTCTACGGTGCGCAACCATTCGGCGACTTCACGGCCGGTGCATTGGGGGATTCGGGAGAGCAGGTTCCGGTGGGTCTCTTCGGAGAAGGATTGGGACATCGGCGCCTCCGACGCGTCCGTTTTCCAGGCCGTTCTTCATGGCCCGGGTGCGGTCCTTCAGCTCACCGTGCCTGACTGTTCGGCCGTTGGCAACAGTCCGTGGGTGGCGCATAGGCTCGCGATGTGAATGATGTGACCCCTCTGCTGACCGCCGTCGACCGGCTCGCGGACCGCCTGCGCGCCCTTCCGCAGTCTTGTCTGGACCGGGGCGTGGCGGCCGAAGGTCTGGCGCTGGCAAGGGAATTGTCGGTGCGGGCCCAGCGGCTCGAGGAGCCCGGGAGCGGCTCGAGGATCATGCCGGACGCGGGGATGTTCGCGGTCGCGGACCAGGTGGCGGTGGCCGGTCATGATTTGGCGCATGCGCTGGAACGCGCGCCGGAGGGCGGCGGGCGAGGCGGCGCCGGGGGCGCCGGGGAGGCGCTGGACTCCGCGGTGGCGCTGGTGGAGGCCACGGCCGGGCGGTGCGGCCTCTGAGCGGTGGCTGCCGCGGTCTCTCGGCGGTTTTGGCGTCTCTCGGTGGCTCTCTGGGGGGCCGAGAACGGGCCTGAAGCCGCCTGTGAGGGCTTTGTGAGGGGTTTGTGGGCCGGTGGGGGGCTACAGCGAGGCGATGACGCGGTCGGCGAGGACGTACACCTGCTCGTCCCCGCAGCCGAAGGTCAGCGCGTAGGCGCCGAGCACGCCGGAGCTGCCCAGCAGCACCGGGGTGGGGCCTTCGAGCAGCGCGTCGGCCAGCCGCTCCGCCGTCTCGCGGTGGCCGGGGGTCATGCAGACCGTGGTGCCGTCGGCGAAGACGTACACATCGAGGGTGCCAAGCGGGCCGGGGCGTACGTCGGCGAGCGGGATATGGGCGTCGGCCAGCGCGGTGAGCCGGGCGACGGTCCGGTCGTGGTCGGCGACGCCGGGGTGCGGCGAGAAGTCGGGGTGCGAGGGGTGGCGCCGGCGCGCGGCCGCCAGCTCGGCCGACTCGACGGCCTCGGCCGCGGGCTCCGTCCCCAGCCGCTCGGCGTCCAGGCGCTCCGTGCCCAGGCGCTCGGTGTCCAGGTCGAGGTCCACCTCGATCTCCGTGCCGATCTCCGTGCCGACCTCCGTTGCGGCCTCGGGCTGCCGGTCCGGCTCTCCGGCGGGGTCCAGGGTGTCGGGGCCGAGCGCGTCCAGGTCGAGCAGCGGCTCCACGCCGCCCGGGTCGGCCTGCCGGGGTACGTATGGGACGAGGTCCGTCTGGGGCTCCTCGCCGAGCCCTGCCAGCCTGCCGAGCAGCGGATGCGCGTCGGTGGCCGACGCGGTGTCCCGGGCCTCCTGTGCGGCCCAGAACGCCCGCGCCTCGGCCAGCTCGCGCTCCCGCTCCTCGGCGAGCGCGTCGGCGACGGCGGCGCGTATCTCGGCGGCGGGGGAGGCGGCGCGGGGCGCGGGGACCGCGACGGCGTCCGGCTCGCCCGCCCGGTCCGCCCCGCCGTCCGGGCCGGCGGTGGGAGTGTTCGCCGCGAGCTCGGCGCGCAGCTCGGCGATCTGTCGCCGTACGCCGCGGGCGGTGAGCAGGGCGGAGGTGCCCACGGCCGTGGCGGTGGCCGCGGCCAGGAGGGCGGCAAGAGTCATGGGGCTCACTGACTTCACTCCCGGTTCCGGTAGATCCCCCGAATTCCTACCTCAGCTTGGCCTGCGGTGCCGACCCGTGTCAGTGCATAACATCACCAAGTGGACGGGAATCGGGCTCGGCAGATGCGGAGGATGCCCGGGATACCGCCGCTGAGCTGGGCTTACAACACTCCCCCAGGACGTTGGTCACATCCTGGGGGAGATTCGGTCACGACTCATCTGCTGGACTCAGCCGCTCCGCTCAGCTCAGATTCAGCTCAATTCAGGCGCTCGTGCTCGTGGTCGCGCTTCGCTTCGCTTCCGCTGCGGGCAGGTGCCGCCCTCGCGCGGCGGAGCCGCATATCGATAGGGGCCCTCGGGCGCCCCCTACCCTCCGCTCAGCTCAGCTCAGCCGCTCCAGCACCATGGCCATGCCCTGGCCGCCGCCCACGCACATGGTCTCGAGACCGAACTGCTTGTCGTGGAACTGAAGCGAATTGATCAGCGTGCCGGTGATCCGGGCGCCGGTCATCCCGAAGGGGTGGCCCACGGCGATTGCGCCGCCGTTCACATTGAGCCGGTCCAGGTCGATGCCCAGGTCCCGGTAGGACGGGATGACCTGCGCGGCGAACGCCTCGTTGATCTCGACCAGGTCGATGTCGCCGATCGACATCCCGGCGCGGGCGAGCGCCTGCTTGGACGCCTCCACCGGCCCGTAACCCATGATCTCCGGCGAGAGCCCCGAGACACCGGTGGACACGATCCGCGCCAGCGGAGTCACGCCCAGCTCGCGCGCCTTGGTGTCCGACATGATCACCAGCGCGGCGGCGCCGTCGTTGAGCGGGCAGCAGTTGCCCGCGGTGACCAGACCGTCGGGGCGGAAGACCGGCTTGAGGCCGCGTACGCCCTCCAGTGTGGTGCCCGCGCGCGGTCCGTCGTCCTTGCTGACGACGGTGCCGTCCGGGGTGGTCACAGGGGTGATCTCGCGCTCCCAGAAGCCGTTCTTGATGGCCTCCTCGGCGAGGTTCTGCGACCGTACGCCGAACTCGTCCATCTCCTCGCGGGTGATCCCCTTGAGCCGGGCCAGGTTCTCGGCGGTCTGGCCCATCGCGATGTACGCGTCGGGGGTCAGACCGTCTTCGCGCGGGTCGTGCCAGTCCGTGCCCTCCTGCTCGGCGCGCGCGGCGGTGCGGGCCTCGGCGTCCGCGAAGAGCGGGTTGTGGGTGTCCGGCAGCCCGTCCGAGGTGCCCTTCACCGAGCGGGAGACCATCTCGACGCCCGCCGAGATGAAGACGTCGCCCTCGCCCGCCTTGATCGCGTGCAGTGCCATCCGGGAGGTCTGGAGGGACGAGGAGCAGTAGCGGGTGATGGTGCAGCCGGGGAGGTGGTCCATGCCCATCTGCACGGCCACGATCCGGCCCAGGTTGTGCCCCTGCTCGCCGCCCGGCAGACCGCAGCCGAGCATGAGGTCGTCGATGTCGCGCGGGTCGAGCTCGGGGACCTTGGCGAGCGCCGCCCGGACGATCTCGGCGGTCAGGTCGTCCGGCCGCAGGTCCTTGAGGGAGCCCTTGAAGGCGCGGCCGATGGGGGAGCGGGCTGCAGAGACGATCACGGCTTCGGGCATCACGGCTCCAGGGGGCGCGAGGGCTGGCGGGACTCTGAGGGAAGTTACCCGCACGTATGGCGAGGGTCACGGCATCGGGGCTGTGATGCGGGCCTCTTTTTCCAAGCGTATGCTCAGCGCCGCGCGTGCCCTGGAGTCATTGAGCGGCTTTAGTGGCTTATCGGGTCGCCGGGGGCGGGCCCGTGGAGGACGGGGCCTCGGTCGCGCTCGGGGCCGCGGACGCACGCTCCCCCGGGGTGCGGCCGTCGCGGCGCAGCAGCCGGGCCCAGGGGCCGCGGGCCGCGGTGACCTCGGTGCCGCCCTCGGCCGCCGCCGCGGCCGCGGCCTTGGCCACCGGCAGGATGCCCACGTCGCGGGTCTCCTCGGGCTCCTCGGGCCACAGGCCGAGCGCCCCGCACAGCGTCGGCAGCACGGCCATCGCGGCGGTGGCGTACCCCTCGGCCGAGGGGTGGTAGTTGTCGGGGCCGAACAGCTCCCGCGGGTTGGCCGCGAACTCGGGCCCGAGCAGATCGCCCAGCGAGACCGTACGGCCGCCCTGCTCGACCACCCCGATGGTCTGCGCGGCGGCCAGCTGGCGGCTGAGGCGGCGGGCGACCCAGCGCAGCGGCTGGTAGACGGGCTCGATGGTGCCGAGATCAGGGCAGGTGCCCACCACCACCTCACAGCCGCCGTCGCGCAGTCTGCGCACCGCCTCCGACAGCAGCCGTACGGACTGGGCGGGCGGCATGCGGTGGGTGACGTCATTGGCGCCGATCATGATCACGCAGATGTCGGGGCGGGCCGCCGGATCCTGGAACACCAGCGTGACCTGGCGCTCCAGGTCATTGGACTGGGCGCCGGGCTGGGCCACGTTGTGCAGATCGACGGGGCGCTCGGAGACCGCCGCGAGCCCGGAGGCGAGCAGCGCGCCCGGGGTCTGGCTGGGCCGGTGCACGCCCTGCCCGGCGGCGGTGGAGTCGCCGAGGAAGGCCAGCCGCAGCGGCGGCCGGCCGGTGTGCAGGACGAAGTCGAAACCGTATCGGCCGTCGGCACGCGGGGGCGGGTCCTCGGATCCGCCGACCACCCGCTTCGCATGGGAGACCTCGGTGAGCAGCAGAACGGCGGCCACGCCGCCCAGCAGCCCGATGCCGCCGCCTCCGTATGCCGCCGCGGCGGCGATCCGCCGCGCGACCCTGGCTCTCGACATAGACATGGCTCCGGCCCACCTCCGTCCACGCGTCTTGCTCCTTTGTACCCTTTTTTGTACGACTTGCTAACCACTTGCCGCCCGGCTTGTTGCCGCGTTCGCGCCCGGGCGCGATGCGCCGGCCAAGCCGGTCAAGCGGTCACGGTGCGCAATAAGCTGGGCAGCACGGGCCCGCGACAGCGGCCGCCCTGACCGCGGAGATCCCGCTGATATCGGACCTGGAGCAGGTGTGCAGTACTACGATTCGATGATTGAGCTGGTCGGCAACACCCCGCTGGTGAAGCTCAACAGCGTCACCGAGGGCATCCGGGCGACCGTTCTGGCCAAGGTCGAGTACTTCAACCCGGGCGGCTCGGTGAAGGACCGCATCGCCGTACGGATGATCGAGGCCGCCGAGCGCTCCGGCGCGCTGCAGCCGGGCGGCACGATCGTCGAGCCGACCTCCGGCAACACCGGCGTCGGCCTGGCCATGGTCGCCCAGCGCAAGGGCTACAAGTGCATCTTCGTCTGCCCCGACAAGGTGTCCACCGACAAGATCAATGTGTTGCGGGCGTACGGCGCCGAGGTCGTGGTCTGCCCGACGGCCGTGGACCCCGAGCACCCCGACTCGTACTACAACGTCTCGGACCGCCTGGTGCGCGAGACCCCGGGCGCCTGGAAGCCCGACCAGTACAGCAACCCCGACAACCCGCGCTCGCACTACGAGACGACCGGCCCCGAGCTGTGGGAGCAGACGGAGGGGAAGATCACCCACTTCGTCGCGGGCGTCGGCACCGGCGGCACGATCAGCGGCACCGGCCGCTACCTCAAGGAGGTCAGCGAGGACCGGGTCCAGGTCGTCGGCGCCGACCCCGAGGGCTCGGTGTACTCCGGCGGCAGCGGCCGCCCGTATCTGATCGAGGGCGTCGGCGAGGACTTCTGGCCGACGGCCTACGACCGGACCGTCGCCAACCGGATCGTCGCGGTCTCCGACAAGGACGCCTTCCAGATGACCCGGCGGCTCGCCCGCGAGGAGGGGCTGCTGGTCGGCGGCTCGTGCGGGATGGCCGTGGTCGCGGCGCTGCGGGTGGCCGAGGAGCTCGGCCCCGACGATGTGGTGGTCGTGCTGCTCCCGGACAGCGGCCGCGGCTACCTTTCCAAGATTTTCAACGATGAATGGATGGCGGACTACGGCTTCCTGGAGGAGGAGGGCCCGGCGGTGCGCGTCGGCGATGTCCTCCAGGGCAAGGAGGGCGGGCTGCCCTCGCTGGTCCATATGCACCCGGACGAGACGGTCGGTCAGGCGATCGAGGTGCTGCGGGAGTACGGCGTCTCGCAGATGCCCATCGTCAAGCCGGGCGCCGGGCACCCGGATGTGATGGCCGCCGAGGTCATCGGCTCCGTGGTGGAACGCGAGCTGCTGGACGCGCTGTTCGCGCAGCGCGCCGCGCTGACCGACCCGCTGGAGAAGCACATGAGCGCGCCGCTGCCGCACGTCGGCTCGGGCGAGCCGGTCGAGGACCTGATGGCGGTGCTGGGCGGGGCGGACGCGGCCATCGTGCTGGTGGAGGGGAAGCCGACCGGAGTGGTGAGCCGGCAGGACCTGCTGGCGTACCTGGCGAAGGGTCAGCGCTAGCCGCCGCCTCGGGGCGCAACTCCCGCTGCGGAAAAGGTCGTACGCCCTTCCGGTAAGTGGTACGTGGGTGTCACGCGCTCGCAGCACGGGCTTAACACAGCTCCGGCAGATTAGTGGGTGTCGGAAAGGACGACACCGACACCCGAAAGCGGCGACAAGGACCTCCGGAGCGGCTCCCGGACCTCCATGGTCGCCCCGGACGTGGCAGCCAGGCCTTGACCCGGCCCGCGTCCCTCGCGGGGACCGCCGTCGTCCCGCCCTCGGTGCTCACACCGGGGTGCGGCGGTTCCCGCGACATATTTATGCCGTCATTTACCCGTCCCACTCGCTGTGCGACTTCTCGCGGCGCAGGCGGCGCAGCCAGGCGAACCCTCCGGACGCGTGCACCGCGTTGACCGCGACGATGCCGACCCAGGTCACCACCAGCCCCGGCAGCCCTCCCGCGTTGACCGCGGCGATCGCGGAGAGCGGGATGGCCAGCACGAGCGAGGTCGCGACGAAGGCGAAGCGCTCGCCGAACCCGATCCCGACACCGGTCCCCTGGCCTGGCCGGCCCGGCCCGTGGGGGCGGGTGCCGCGGGCGGCGGCCATCTGCTGCTCGGCCAGCTGCCGCCGCACCTGGCGGTCCGCGGTGTCGTTGAACCGCTGCTCGACCTTCTCCATGAAGGAGTCGACCAGCTCCGTCTCGTACTCGGCCCCCAGCTCCTTGCGGGTCTGGAGGGTCGCGTCGAGGTCCCGCTTGAGATCGGCGTCCCGGCTGTCCATGTTCCGACGGTACGGTCTCAGGGACGTGTTGTCGGTGGGGCTAG
This sequence comes from Streptomyces sp. NPDC000941, assembly GCF_053599555.1. Lineage (NCBI taxonomy): Bacteria > Bacillati > Actinomycetota > Actinomycetes > Kitasatosporales > Streptomycetaceae > Streptomyces > Streptomyces sp. NPDC000941. The sequence continues at coordinate 70,809 of NZ_JBSFMM010000005.1, read as the reverse complement.
CCCCCCGAAACGCGTGGGGGGACAGGTGCCCGTACCTCCCGGCCCGCTGTGGAAGGAGCCAGTCCGTGTCCGCACCTCTGCTTACGTCCCTCGCCGAGCCGGGAGGCGCATCGGGAGCCGCATCGGGAGGCGACCGCCCCGACGCGCTCACCGTGGGCGGCCGTGCCTGCTCCCGCGAGGAACTGCTCGGCGCCGCGGGCGCGGTCGCGGCCCGGATCGCCGGGGCGCCGGTCGTCGCCGTACGGGCGAGCCCGACGGCGGAGACGGTGACGGCCGTGGTGGGCGCGCTGCTCGCCGGGGTGCCCGTGGTGCCAGTACCGCCGGACTCGGGACCCGCGGAACGGGACCACATCCTCCGGGACTCCAAGGCCGCGCTGCTGCTGACGGGTGCGGGGACAGGTGCGGGGGAGGACGCCGGTCCCGCCGCCCCCGTCGAGACCGTCCCGGTGGACCTGGCCGAGCGCGCGGCGTGGAGCGGGCCGGAGCCGGACCCGGAGTCGACGGCGTTCGTCCTCTACACCTCCGGCACCACCGGCGCGCCCAAGGGCGCCCTGATCTCTCGGGGCGCGGTCGCCGCCGACCTGGACGCGCTGGCCGGGGCCTGGGCCTGGACGGCGGAGGACACGCTGGTCCACGGCCTGCCGCTGTTCCATGTGCACGGGCTGGTGCTCGGTGTGCTGGGCGCGCTGCGGGTGGGCAGCCGCCTGGTGCACACCGGCCGGCCGACCCCCGCGGCGTACGCGGCGGCGGGCGGCAGCCTGTACTTCGGTGTGCCGACGGTCTGGCACCGGGTCGTCCAGGACCCCGACGCGGCCCGCGCCCTGTCCGGCGCCCGCCTGCTGGTGTCCGGCAGCGCCCCGCTGCCCGCGCCCGTCTTCCGCGATCTGGAGCAGCTGACCGGGCACCGGCCCGTCGAGCGCTACGGCATGACCGAGACGCTGATCACCATCAGCACCCGCGCGGACGGCGAGCGCCGCCCCGGCTATGTCGGCACCCCGCTGTCAGGCATCCGTACCCGGATCGCCGCCGAGGAGGGCGCGGAGATCGGCGAGTTGCAGCTCACCGGTCCGACCCTGTTCGACGGATACCTCAACCGCCCCGAGGCGACCGCGGGTTCGTACACCGAGGACGGCTGGTTCCGCACCGGCGATATCGCCGCCATCGAGCCGGACGGTTTCCACCGCATCGTCGGCCGGGCCTCCACCGATCTGATCAAGTCCGGTGGCTACCGCATCGGCGCGGGCGAGGTCGAGAACGCGCTGCTCGACCACCCGGCGGTGCGCGAGGCGGCGGTTGTGGGCGCCCCGCATGAGGAGTTGGGCCAGCAGATCGTGGCGTACGTGGTCGCCGACGGGGTGAGCGAGACGGAGCTCATCGACTTCGTGGCCGGACAGCTCTCCGTCCACAAGCGTCCCCGCAAGGTCCGCTTCCTGGAGGCGCTGCCGCGCAACGCCATGGGCAAGCCCCAGAAGAAGCTGCTGCCCCCGGCCTGAAAGGCATTGAGGGCAGCGCTTCGCGAGGTGCTATCCCTTGGTGAGGCCGTTCCGCTTCGCCCAGTCCGCCGCCACGTCGTCCGGGTCCTTCTTCTCCACGTCGACCAGCTTGTTCAGCTTGGCCAGCTCCTGCGTGGTGAGCGCGCCGCCCAGCCGGGCCAGGGCCCTGCGGACCTTGGCGTCGGCCTTGGCGCTGCGGATGACGGGGACGATGTGCTGGGCGGGGATGAGCTGCTTGGGGTCGGCGAGCATGATCCAGCCGTTGGCCTGGATGTCGGGGTCGGTGCTGAAGAGGTTGGCGACGTCGACGTCGCCCTTCTTCAGGGCGCCCTTGACCAGCGGTCCTGAGGCGTCCAGCGACTTGAACTCCTTGAAGGTGGTGCCGTACACGGACCTAAGACCGACCAGGCCGACGACCCGCTTCTTGTCCTCCGCCGGGCCGCCGAAGACCAGCTTGCCGTCGAGCTTGTGGAGGTCGGCGAGGCTGCGCAGCCCGTGTTTGTCGGCCGTCTCCTGGGTGACGGCGAAGACGTCCTTGTCCTCGGCGGCGGCGTAGGGGAGGGCTTCCAGGGCGGTGGGGAGGGCGACGGCCAGGGCGTTCTGCAGATCGCCGGCCTCCGTCTGCTTCGCGGTGTCGTCGAAGTGCAGCAGCAGGTTGCCCTGGTATTCGGGGAGCAGGTCGATATCGCCCTGCTGGAGGGCGGGGATGACGATCTCGCGGGAGCCGAGGTTGGGGCGGACGCTCGCCTTGACGCCGGCGCCGCGCAGCGCCTCGGCGTAGAGGTAGCCGAGGATCTGGTTCTCGGTGAAGTTGGCGGTGCCGACGACCAGGCCGCCCGAGCTGCTGCCGCCGCCGGAGCCGCCACCGCCGGAGCCTCCGTCGAGCGAGGTGACGCCGCCGCAGGCGGCGAGGGCGGGGAGGGCGGCGGCGCCGAGGAGGCCGCCGAGCAGGGCCCGGCGGGTGGGGCGGGGAGTCCCAGAGGCCTGGGAGGCCTGATGGTTCAGGGGGGTCATGGCGGACTACTCCTCAGTGCGAGTGGGCGTGCGAGGGCGCGGGGCGGTTGCGGAACAGCAGGCGCTGCACTCCGGCCAGCGCCAGGTCGAGGGCGATCGCCAGTACGGCGACCAGCACCGCCCCGCCCAGCACCTGCACCAGGTCGCGCTGGGCGAGCCCGTCGAAGACGTACCGGCCGAGCCCGCCGAAGCTCACGTACGCGGCGATGGTGGCGGTCGCCACCACCTGCACGGCGGCCAGCCGCAGCCCGGTCATGATCAGGGGGAGCGCGAGGGGGAGCTCGATCTGGAACAGGACCTGGTGGGCCCGCATGCCCTGGCCGCGCGCGGCGTCCTTGACCTCGGGGTCGACGGCGGCCATGCCCGCGTAGGTGTTGGTGACGATGACCGGCACCGCGAGCGCGACCAGCGAGATGTACACCGGCCACATGCTCAGCCCGCTGGCCAGGAAGACCAGGGTGACAAGGCCGACCGTCGGCAGCGCGCGCCCGAAGCCGGCGAGGTTGATGGCGAGGAAGGCGCCGCGGCCGGTGTGGCCGATGAGCAGGCCGACGGGGAGGGCGATGAGGGTGGCGACGAGGGTGGCCAGCAGCGAGTACTGGGTGTGTTCCAGGAGGCGGGTGGCGATGCCCTCGGGCCCGGACCACTGGGATCCGCTGGTGAGCCAGTGGACGAGGTCCTTCAGCAGCTCGATCATGTCAGGCACGCCTCCTCAGCCACGGGGTGCACAGCCACTGGACGGTCACCAGTACGGCGTCGGCGACCAGCGCGAGCACCAGGGACAGGGCGACTCCGGCGACGACGGGGGTGGGGTAGTTGCGCTGGAAGCCGTCGGTGAAGAGCTGGCCGAGGCCGCCGTATCCGATGTAGCTGGCCACGCTGACCAGCGAGATCGCCATGACGGTGGCGACCCGTACGCCCGCCATGATCACCGGGAAGGCGAGCGGCAGCTCGACGGTGAGCAGGGTGCGCAGCGGGCGGGTGCCCATGGCCTTGGACGCCTCGCGGACCTTGGTGGGGACGCTGTCCAGGCCCTCGACGGTGTTCCGGAGCAGCACGACCAGCGTGTAGACGGTCAGGCCGGTGATCGCGGTGGTGCGGGTGAGGCCGGTGACCGGGAGCAGCAGCACGAAGATCGCGATGGACGGGATGGTGAACAGGACGTTGGACAGCCCCAGCAGCAGCCCCCGCAGCGGCCGTACCCGGTGCGCGACCACGGCCAGCGGCAGCGCGATCAGCAGCCCGAAGAGTACGGAGGGGATGGCGGTGGACAGATGGTCGACGGTGAGCCGGACGAGGTCGTCGCGGTGGTCGGGAAACCAGTCCCAGTCGATGGTCATGCCGTCACGCTCGCGGCGGCGTCCTGGGCGTCGGGGTCCTGGGGGTCTTCGGAATCCCGCGAGCCGGAATCCTGCGAGCCGGAATCCTGCGAGCCGGAGTCCTGCGTCGTGGCGGCCCGCGCGGCCGCGGCGTGGCGCCGCCCCGCGTGCTCATGGATCAGCTCGCGGTCGGTGACGCCGGTCAGAACGCCCTCCGCGTCCACCCGGGCGACCAGCCCGGCCGGGGAGGCTATCGACTCGTCGAGGGCGGACAGCAGGGAGTCGCCGTCGCGCAGCGCGCGCACCGGCAGCAGCGGGGCCCGGTCGCCCTGCGGACCCTCGGTGTCCCGCCAGCCCATCGGCTCGCCGCGGTCGGAGGTCACCAGCAGCCAGCGCCCGCCGTCCCCCTTCGAGCCCGCCTCGGCGGTCGGCGCGGGGCGCTGCGGGACGTCGGCGAGCGTGGAGAGCGAGAGCAGCTTGAGGCCGCGCTCGGCGCCGAGGAAGCCCGCGACGAAGTCGTCGGCGGGGTCCGCCAGCAGCTCGGCCGGCGGGGCGCACTGCACGAGGTGGCCGCCGGTGCGGAAGATCGCGATCCGGTCGCCGAGCCGTACCGCCTCGTCGATGTCGTGGGTGACGAAGACCACGGTCTTGCGCAGCTCGCTCTGCAGCCGCAGCAGCTCGTTCTGGAGCTGGGTCCGTACGACCGGGTCGACCGCGCCGAACGGCTCGTCCATCAGCAGCACCGGCGGGTCGGCGGCCAGCGCGCGGGCGACGCCCACGCGCTGCTGCTGTCCTCCGGAGAGCTGATGCGGGTACCGCTTGCCGGCGTCGGCGGTCAGGCCCACCAGCTCCAGCAGTTCGGCGGCGCGCGCCCGCGCCTTGCGGCGGCCCCAGCCGAGCAGCAGCGGGACCGTGGCGATGTTGTCCAGCACCGTGCGGTGCGGGAACAGCCCGGCCTGCTGGATGACGTAGCCGATGCCGCGCCGCAGCTCGGCGGCGTCGGCCTTGCGTATGTCACGGCCTCCGACGCTGATCGTGCCGCTGCTCGGGTCGACCATCCGGTTGACCATCCGGAGGGTGGTGGTCTTACCGCAGCCGGAGGAGCCCACGAGGACGGTGATGTCGCCCTCGGGGAGTTCGAGATCGAGTTTGTCGACGGCAGTGGTGCCGTTCGGATAGTGCTTGCTGACGTGCTTGAAGCTGATCATCCGCTTCCCCTTGCCCTGTCTGCATATAGTCATGCACAGTCATAGGCGAGTGAATAGAAGTCAAGAGTTTGGCGTTAATCAACGGTTACTTCTGCTCACAATCCGGGACGGAATGCATGTCTGCGTCCGGTAAGGGTGCGGATGGAAGGGGCTGCTCTGGATGTTGTCTCAGATTCTGGACTCGGCGGGCACGGCGGGTGACGCCGCGCCGCGCATCGTGCTGGACGGGCGGACCCTGCGCGTCGTCGATGTCGTACGCCTCGCCGACCGTACGGGCCGCCCCGCGGCCCCCGATCCGGCCGCCCTCGCCCGCGCCGAGCGCGCCTGGGAGACCGCGAACCGGCTGGCCGCCAGCGGGCGCGTCTACGGCCGCAGCACCGGCGTCGGCGCCAACCGCACCGAGGACGTCGGCGCCGCCGACCAGGACCACGGCCTGCGCCTGCTGCGCAGCCACGCCGGGGCCATCGGCGCGCCGCTGCCCGCCCGCGAGGTCCGCGCCATGCTCGTCGTACGCGCCAACCAGTTGCTCGCGGGCGGCGCCGGGCTGCGCCCCGCCGTCGTCACCGCCCTCGTCGAGGCCCTGGCGCGCGGCGCCCACCCCGTCGTCAACGAACACGGCGCGGTCGGCACCGGCGACCTCGCCGCACTCGCCCAGACCGGCCTCGCGCTCGTCGGCGAACACCCCTGGGACCTCGCCGACGCCGCACCGGGCGGCGGCGCCCCCGCGCCCATCGAGCTCGACAGCAACGACGCCCTCGCCCTGATCAGCAGCAACGCACTCACCCTCGGCCAGTCGGCGCTCGCGCTGGCCGAGCTGCGCCGACTGCTGACCGCCTCGCTCACCGTCGCCGCGCTCTCGCTGATCGCGGTCGGCGGCTCACTGGAGGCCTACGCCCAGCCCGTGCACGAGGCCCGCCCGCACCCCGGCTCCGTCGAGGCGGCCGCCCGGATGCGCGCCCTGCTCGGCGCCCCGGCCCGCCCGACGCCGCCGCTCGGCCGGATCCAGGACCCGTACGGCTTCCGCTGCCTGCCGCAGATCCACGGCCCGGCGGCGGACGCGGCCGACGCGCTGGAGCGGGTGCTGACCATCGAGTTCAACGCCGCCGCCGAGAACCCGCTGATCTGCCCCGACGACGAGGCCGCCTACCACCACGGCAACTTCTACGCCGCGCACACCGCCCTCGCCCTCGACCACTTCCGGCTCGCCGCCCTGCAGACCGCCCGGCTGTCCACCGCCCGGCTCGCCGCGCTCTCCGAACCGGAATTCACCCGGCTGCGCCCCTTCCTCGGCGACACCGCGCCCGCCAGCTCGGGCGTGATGATCCTGGAGTACGCGGCGGGGGCGGCCCTCGGCGAGATGCGGGCCGTCTCCCACCCGGCCTCCCTCGGCCACGCCGTGCTCTCGCGCGGCGTCGAGGAACAGGCCAGCTTCGCCTCGCTCGCCGCCCGGCAGACTCTGCGCGTGGTCGACAACTACCGGCAGGTGCTGGGCTGCGAACTGGTCGCGGCCGTACGGGCGCTGCGCCAGCGCGGTCTTGAACCGGACCCCGAGCTGCCGGTCGGCGCGGCCTACGCATTGGCCGAGAAGGCGCTCGATCCGAGGATGGAGGACCGTCCGCTGACGCAGGATGTGGCGGTGGCCGCGGGCCTGTTGGACGGGCTGGCGGACATGAGCGGCATGAGCGCGGAGATTTGATGGGGCCCGGGAGGGCGGAGAGGGGCAGGAGAGAACGATGAGTACGGATACGGGGGCGTCGGCGGAGGCCCGGCTGGTCGGTGCGGCGGGTGCGGCGGGTGCGGCGGGTGCGGCGGGTGCGGCCGGGGCGGGCGACGCGATCGGGGCGGCCGGCGCGGACGAGGCGGCCGGGGCGGGCAGTGGCGCCGCGCGGCTGCAGCAGCTCTTCGAGGGCCACCGCCTGACGCCCACCCAGCGGCGCATCGCCCACTGCATGGTGCGGCGGGCGGCCGACGCGCCGTTCCTGTCGAGCGTCGAACTCGCCGAACTGGCCGGCGTCAGCCAGCCGTCGGTGACCCGCTTCGCGGTCGCCCTCGGCTTCGACGGCTACCCGGCGCTGCGCAGACATCTGCGGGAGGTCGCCCCCGCCGCCGTCGCCGAGCGGGTCGCGGGCGAGGACGCGTACAACGAGTACCAGCAGGCGGTGCAGTCGGAGATCGACAACCTGCGCCATCTGGCGTCCCTCCTCGCCGACCCGGCCCCGGTGGCCCGGGCCGGGCGGCTGCTCGCCGAGTCCCGGCCGCTGCCGGTCCTCGGGCTGCGCGCGGCCTCCGCCCAGGCGGGCGGCTTCGCGTACTTCGCGCGCAAGGTCCACCCGGACGTACGCCTGCTGGACGAGGGCGGCACCATGCTCACCGACCGCGTCGACGCCGCCGTACGCGCGGGCGCGAGCGCCCTGCTGTGCTTCGCCCTGCCGCGCCATCCGCGCGAGGTCGTCGAGGGCCTGGAGTACGCCCGGTCCGCCGGGCTGACCGTGGTGACCGTCGCCGACAGCGCCTTCGCGCCGGTCGCCCGCCACAGCGATCTGCTGCTGCCCGCGGCGGTGGGCACCGGCCTCGCCTTCGACACGGCCTGCGCGCCGATGCTGCTGGGGCGGGTGCTGCTGGAGGCGATGTGCGACGCGCTGCCGGAGGCACAGGCGCGGCTGGAGGAGTTCGACGCGAAGGCCGCGGAGCGGGGGCTCTTCGTGGAGTAGGCGTGGAGTAGGCGCGGAGTAGGCATGGAGTAGGCGCGTCTCACGGAATTCTCACACCTGGTGACTAGAGTCCGGTGCCCGAACGGATGTATGTACGGCTTGAGCATGAGCCGAATTGGTTGACCAGGAGGAGGTCTGTCGTGGGGCGCGGGGCATATGCGCTGGCCCGGGTGGCCGTGGTGGTACGGGCGCCGGCGGGGTGGCTGTGGTGGCCGGGAGTACTGGCCGCCGGCGTCGGGGTGTCGGTGCCGGGGCTGACGGGCCGCCGGATCGGAGTGCTGGCCGGAGCGGCGCTGTTCCTGATCGCGGCGGCCGTGGCCTTCCTGGTGCGCCGGGGACGCTATCTGGAACTGGCGCGCGCCGCCTCCCGGGCGGGCAAGTCGGTGTTCCTCCAGGACCGGGCGGTGACGGTACGGGCCCGGCGGCGGGCGCTCCGCTGGTGGCTGCTGCTGGCGTTCGTGGCCGCGGTGGGGTCGTCGTTCGCCGTACCCGCGGCCGCGGGGATGCTGCTGGCCGGGATCGGCGCCGGTCTGTGGGCCAAGGCGCTGTGGCTGGGCCGCTGGGAGCAGGCCAACGACGTGCTGCTGTGGGTGCGCACGGAGTGGGTGGCCCACGGCAAGCCGGCGGGCAAGGGCGTCAGCGCCTACCAGACCACGGGGATGGTGGCCGGCGACGCGGGGCCGGGCGGCGCCCGGCGGGGCCGCGCCTGGCGGGGCCGCACGACGGCCGGGGTGGCGCGCTGACGTGTCACCTGGACCGGCGTGCGGTGCGTGCGGTGCTCTCATGTGACCTGGCGAAGGACCATGCGGAACGGCGGGGGTCGGGAAGAAACCCCCGGACGGTCACCGGGAGACGTGCGCCGGCGTGAACTCGACCGGCAGGGCGGCCACGCCGCGCATCCAGACGGACGGCCGCCACTCGATCTCGTCGGCGGGGAGCGACAGCACCACATCAGGGATCCGGTCGAGGAGCACCTCGATGGCCGCCTTGGTGATGATCTCGGCCAACTCCGGCGCCGGCTCCGGGCAGCGGTGCTCACCGTGGCTGAAGGACAGATGGGCCTGGTTGCCGGCGGAGCCGGCGGTGAAGTCCGGCCGCACCTGCGGGTCGGTGTTCGCGGCGGCCAGGCCCAGGATGACGCAGTCGCCCTTCCTGATCTGCTGGTTGCCGAGCTTGGTGTCCTGGGATGCCCAGCGTCCGATGAAGTTCTGGGTCGGAGTGTCCTCCCACAGCACTTCGGTGAGCGCCTGGCTGACGCTGCGGCGCCCGCCGGAGATCGTGACGGCGAACCGGTCGTCGGTCAGCATCAGTCGCAGGGTGTTGCCGATCCAGTTGGACGTGGGCTGCTGACCGGCGGCCATGATCGAGATCATGTCCTGGATGATCTCTTCGTCGCTGAGCCGGGCCGGGTGAGCCGCCATCCGTGACGGCACGTCCGCCTTGGGCTCACGGCGGCTGCGCTCCACCAACTCCGCCATCTTGGCGGCTATTCGGCCGTACGCCGCGACAGCTCCTTCGCCGTCGTCCAGCGAGGCGGTCATGTCCCGCTCCAGGTCGGCCGTCTCGGAGGGTTCAAGGCCGCAGATCCGGGCCACCACGCGCAGCGGGACCTGGCTCGCGTACTCGGCCATCAGCTCGGCCCGGCCGCTGCCCGCGAAGGCGTCGATCAGCTCGTCGGCGACCCGCTCGCTGTGCGCGCGCACCTCGAACTGGTCCGTTGCCGACAGGGCGTCGCTGATCGCCCCCGAGCGCCGCTGGTGCTCCGCGCCCTCGGTGAACAGCACGGACGGCTGATAGCCGACGAACGGCAGCAGCGGCCAGTCGTCCGGGATCCGGTCCCAGGCGTGCCAGCGGCGGGAATCGCGGGCGAACAGTTCGGGGTTGGTGGTGACGTGGTGCACCTCGCGGTAGCCGAGGACCAGCCAGGCGGGGATGTCGCCGTCGAGCAGGACCGGGGCGACCGGCCCGTGTTCCCGCCGCAACTGCCCGTACAGCTCGGCCGGATCGGCCTGGAACCGCAGGGCGTGCATGCGTACGGCGCCGGGGTTGTGGGCGGGGCAGCCCATGGGGGGCGAGGGGACCTGGGGATGATTCATGCGGTGTGCTCCTGAGCGGGCAGCACGTTTGCCGGCGCGCCGAAGGAACCCCGCATCGCTCGAACGATCGACCGGCTCACCGTGCACGGGGCTGGCGTAGGGCCGCCCGACCATGCGGAACCTTAGGTTCCATTTCGCGGACGACCTGGGCAGAAGGCTAACAGCCACCCCTCGTGGAAAGGGAAGTTGTTACCGTCCACGCCCATGCTGGGCGGCACCGCGGGGAGATCTCGCGGGCAACTGCGGGGGAGCGGTCACAGCCCCGACAGCGCGCCCATGTGCTCGCCGCCGCTCTCGGCGACGATCTCGTCGAGGGACTGCGGGGAGCGTACGGGGGCGAAGCACACGCGGCCGTTCTTGCCGCCGCTGCCGCCGCCGGAGACCGAGAAGCCGTAGATCCCGGGGCGGGGCAGGCTGTTGTAGGCGAAGTGGTTGGAGAAGTAGTAGGCGCCCGTGTCCAGCAGCCCGACCAGATCGCCCGCCTTCAGTTCGGGCAGCGGCCGGTTCACGGCGACCAGGTCGCCCGCGAAGCAGCAGGGCCCGGCGACGTCCTGGGCGACCGGGCCGTCCGGTCCGGTCGGTTTGGGCGCGCCTTCCCAGTCATAGGCCACCACCCGCAGCGGCCATGACTCCGGGGCGAACACGGTGCGCGTGGCCAGCTGAGCGCCCGCGTGGGTGACGGCGATCGGCCGGCCGCCCGCCGACTTGGCGTACTCCACACGCGCCAGCACCGTGCCCGACTTGGCGATCAGCGACCGCCCGAACTCGGTGACCAGCCCGTACCGGCCGTCGAACAGCCCGGGGACGGTGTCGCGCAGCAGCAGGGCGTAGTCGAGGTAGTCGGGGGTGATCTCGTCGGAGGCGAAGTTGACGGGCAGCCCGCCGCCGATGTCGAGCGTGTCGATCTGCTGTCGGCCGACCGTCCGGTTGATCTCCTCGGCGAGCTCGTACGCCGCCCGTACGCCCGCCGCCATCAGCTCCAGCGGGCAGCCCTGCGAGCCCACGTGCGCGTGCAGCCGGGTCAGCCAGGGCCGCTTCGTGAACGCGTTCACAACCCACTCGCGCGCCCCCGGGTCCAGCAGCGCCACCCCGAACTTCGAGGTCGCGGTGGCGGTGCTGAGCGCCCCGATGCTGCCGCCGCCCACCTGCGGATTGACCCGCAGCCCGAGCGGGCCGGGCGGCAGGGCGAGCCCGGGGCCCGACCGTGGCCGTACGAGCGCGTCGAGGCGCGTCAGCTCCTGCGGGTTGTCGGCGTTGACCGCGATGCCGAGCTCGATGGCCTCGCGCAGTTCGGCGGTGGTCTTGGCGGGCGCGTCGAGCACGATGTGCTCGGGCCTGACCCCCGCGGCCCGGGCCAGGGCCAGCTCGCCGGGGCTGGCCACCTCGCAGCCGATCCCCTCGTCGGCCAGCAGCCGCAGTACGGGGACCAGCGAGGCGGCCTTGACGGCGAAGGCGTGCAGTACGGGTGTGCCCGGTGCGGTCACCTCGTCGAAGGCGGTCCACAGCTCGGCCGCGGCGGCCCGGATGCCGGCCACGTCCAGCAGCCCGACGACGGGCTGATCGGGCCCGATCAGCCCCTGCTCCACGGCGGCCCGCACCGCCCGCTCCCGCCGGACGGCCGCCTGCGCGCCCGCCCCTGCCCCCGTCGCCACCGGATTCGATGTCATGGTCACCAGCCAACCACCATGCGTCCCGGCCGCCCAGCCTGTCCCGCCCGTTGTCCCGCGTGGTGGGCCAGGTGGGTTTCCCCTGTGACGACAGGGCCTAGCCCGGCCTAGCCCGCCGCGGGGGTTCGCGTGGAGTCCAGGTCGCGGCCGAGGTCGCGCAGCGGGCCGCCGACCCGCTGCGCGAGCCCGTCGCGCAGCCCCGTCAGCCGCTCGATGCGCTCGTCGAGATACGCCAGCCGACGCCGGACGATCACGCTGGGGAGGGTGCACAGGCCCGGCTCCCCGTCGGTCCGGGGCTCGCTGGGCGCTGGGCGGTCGCGGCGGTTCGCGGGGAGCGCTTCGATGGCCGCCACCAGGGTCCGTACGTCCTCTATGGTCAGGCCCGCCGCCAGCAGCTCGCGCACGGCGCGCAGATGCCGTATGTCCTCGGCCGTGTAGTCGCGGTGGCCGGAGGATGTGCGGCGCGCGGTGAGCAGTCCGCGCTGTTCGTAGTAGCGCAGCGCCCGCGGTGTCAGCCCGGCGGCAGCGGCCGCGTCCCCGATCCGCATGGGTCCCCCGTTCCCTCTGTGCCTTTCCGCCCGGCGCCATTGTCGCGCCGAGCCGCCTACAACTCCACCAGCACCGCGCCCACATGGCGGCCCTCGACCAGTTCGCACAGTGCGCGCGGCGCCTGCTCGACGCCCCGCAGCCGGGTGTGCGGGTAGGTCATCGTGCCCTCGCGCAGCGCGCGGCCGAATTCGCGCTCGTACTGCGGATACGCGTCCATGTGGTCGAAGGCCGCGGTGCCGCGCAGTGTGATCCCCCGGGCGATGAGGTCGAAGGTGCTGATCGGGACGGTGGCCATGGCGTCGCCGGTGAGCTGCGCGGACAGCGCGCCGACGAGGGCGAAGCGGGCGCCCCGGCGGGCCACGGCCAGTGCGGCCAGCAGCTGTTCGCCGCCGACGTTGTCGAAGACCGCGTCGATGCCGTCCGGGGCCGCCTCGCGCAGCTGGTCCTCGATCGGTCCGGCGCCCCGGACGACGGCCGCGTCGTAGCCGAGCTCCTTGACCAGGTGTTCGGCCTTGCGCGGGGAGCCGGTGGAGCCGATGACCCGGGCGGCGCCGTGCAGCCGGGCGAACTGCCCGGCCAGGGTGCCGACCCCGCCGGCCGCGCCGCTGACGAACACGGTGTCCCCGTCCCGCACCTCGGCCCCGCGCACCACCCCGAGCCAGGAGGCGAAGCCCTGCGACAGATACGCGGCGGGGTCGGGCAGCGCCCCCGGGCTCAGCCGCTCCGCCCCGGCGGCGTCCACGACCGCGTACTCGCGCCAGCCCAGCCGGTGCCGGACCAGCTCGCCGGGGGCGAGGTCGGTGCCGGGTGCGGCCGCGACCACTTCGCCGATGGCGGGGCCGTGCATCGGGTCGCCGGGCCGCTGCAGCAGCTGGGTCAGCGCGAAGCTGTCGGGGTCGGCGACGGTCAGGGGGCGCATCACGGCGGCGACGTTCATGAGCCGGTTGCGTACGAGCACCTGTCCGGGTCCTGGCTCGGGCACCGGGGCGGTGGTGATCTCGAAGTGGTCGGTGGTGAGCGTGTCCTCGGGCCGGGCGGCCAGCAGCACCTGGCGGTGGGTGGCGGGCACGGCGGCCGGGGTGGGCTCGGGCAGCGGCATGGAGCGCTCCTCGGTGCGGTGGGAGTGGCTGAGGGAGTGGGAGTGGAGTCGGAGTAGCGGTGGAGTAGCGGTGGAGCGGAACGCCGAGACGGTAAGACCTGACGTATACGTCAACCGCAAGCCCGTCCCCCGGAACACTCCGCGAGGCGCTATTGACTAGCTCTATTCATCAAGGTGAAGATGTGAATATCTCGATCCAGTCGACGGCAGGGAGGCACGGCCCATGTCAGGACCGCGACCCGTACGCGCACCACGCGGCACCGAGCTCAGCGCCCGGGGATGGCAGCAGGAGGCCGCCCTCCGGATGCTGCAGAACAACCTCGACCCGGAGGTCGCCGAGCACCCGGACAAGCTCGTGGTCTACGGCGGCACGGGCAAGGCGGCCCGCGACTGGCGCTCGTTCGACGCCATGGTCCGCACGCTGACCACGCTCAAGCAGGACGAGACGATGCTGGTCCAGTCGGGCCGGCCGGTCGGCGTGATGCAGACCCACGAATGGGCGCCGCGCGTGCTGATCGCCAACTCCAACCTGGTCGGCGACTGGGCCAACTGGGAGGAGTTCCGCCGCCTGGAGGCGCTGGGCCTGACCATGTACGGCCAGATGACCGCGGGCTCGTGGATCTACATCGGCACCCAGGGCATCCTCCAGGGGACGTACGAGACCTTCGCCGCGGTCGCCGCCAAGAAGTTCCACGGCACCCTGGCCGGGACCATCACCCTCACCGCCGGGCTCGGCGGCATGGGCGGCGCCCAGCCGCTCGCGGTCACCATGAACGACGGCGTCGCCATCTGCATCGACTGCGACCCGCGCGCCATCGAGCGCCGTATCGAACACCGCTACCTTGACGTACGGGCCGACAGCCTGGACCACGCCCTCCAGCTGGCCGTCGAGGCGCGCGACGCCAGGCGGCCGCTGTCCATCGGCGTCCTGGGCAACGCGGCCGAGCTGGTCCCCCAACTGCTCGCGATGAACGCCCCCATCGACATCGTCACCGACCAGACCAGCGCCCACGACCCGCTGTCGTATCTGCCGCTGGGCGTGGACTTCGACGAGATGGCCTCGTACGCGGCCGAGAAGCCCGCCGACTTCACCCAGCGGGCCCGCGAGGCCATGGCGAAGCACGTCGAGGCCATGGTCGGCTTCATGGACGCGGGCGCCGAGGTCTTCGACTACGGCAACTCGATCCGCGGCGAGGCCCAGCTGGCCGGCTACGACCGCGCCTTCGCCTTCCCCGGCTTCGTACCCGCGTACATCCGCCCGCTCTTCTGCGAGGGCAAGGGCCCCTTCCGCTGGGCCGCTCTGTCCGGCGACCCCAAGGACATCGCGGCCACCGACAAGGCCATCCTCGACCTCTTCCCGGAGAACGAGTCGCTGGCCCGGTGGATCAAGCTGGCGGGGGAGCGGGTCCACTTCCAGGGCCTGCCCGCCCGGATCTGCTGGCTCGGCTACGGCGAGCGCGACAAGGCGGGCGAGCGCTTCAACGAGATGGTGGCCGACGGCACGCTCGCCGCACCGCTCGCGATCGGCCGCGACCACCTGGACTGCGGCTCGGTGGCCTCCCCGTACCGCGAGACCGAGGCGATGCTCGACGGCTCGGACGCGATCGCGGACTGGCCGCTGCTCAACGCCATGGTCAACGTCGCCTCCGGCGCGTCCTGGGTCTCCATCCACCACGGCGGCGGCGTCGGCATGGGCCGCTCCATCCACGCCGGCCAGGTCACCGTCGCCGACGGCACGCCGCTGGCGGGCGAGAAGATCCGCCGCGTGCTGACGAACGACCCGGGCATGGGCGTGATCCGCCACGTGGACGCGGGCTACGACCGCGCGGACGAGGTGGCGGCGGAACGGAACGTGAGGATCCCCATGCGCGAGGACGACACGGTATGAGTGTGGGCAGTCGTCCCGCTGGGAGGGACGGGTGGGCACACCCCACCCACCGGCCCGCACACGCGCACGATACGGACGTCCAGGCGACGCCAAGCGCACCCGCCGGCTTCCACGAAATGTGGCGCGACCTCCTCCCCATCGGCCGCAACGCGTCGACCAACGGCTACCGCCGCTACGCCTGGACCCCCGCCGACGCCGACTGCCGCGCCTGGTTCCGCGCCCAGGCGGAAACCCGCGGCCTCGCCTACGAGGAGGACCGCAACGGCAACCAGTGGGCCTGGCTGGGCGACCCGACCGCCGGGGACGCGGTCGTAACGGGCTCGCACCTGGACTCCGTACCGGACGGCGGTGCCTTCGACGGCCCCCTCGGCGTCGTCTCGTCCTTCGCCGCGCTGGACGAGCTCCGCTCGCGCGGGGCGCGCCCCGCCAAACCGCTCGCCATCGTCAACTTCGGCGACGAAGAGGGTGCCCGCTTCGGCCTGGCCTGCGTCGGCTCGCGGCTGACCGCCGGGCAGCTGGGCGTCGAGCAGGCGCATGCGCTGCGCGACGGCGACGGGGTGAGCCTGGCGCAGGCCATGGAGCGGGCCGGGTACGACCCGGAGGCGATCGGCCCCGACCCGGAGCGGCTGGCCCGCATCGGCGCGTTCGTGGAGCTGCACGTAGAGCAGGGCCGTGCCCTCGCGACCCTGTCCGACAGCGGCTCCGCCGCGGGCGTGCACCCGGTTGGCGTCGCCTCCGCGATCTGGCCGCACGGCCGCTGGCGGTTCGACTTCCACGGCGAGGCCAACCACGCCGGGACGACCCTGCTGGACGACCGCCGCGACCCGATGCTGACCTACGCGAACACGGTCCTGGCCGCCCGTAAGAAGGCCCGGCTCGCCGGGGCGCTGGCGACCTTCGGCAAGGTCGGCGTGGAGCCGAACGGGGTCAACGCCATCGCCTCGCTGGTCCGGGGCTGGCTGGACTCGCGCGCCCCCGACGAGGAGACGCTTGCGGCGGTCGTCGGCGAGATCGAGCGCGCGGCCGTCGAGCGCGGGCAGCGGGACGGTGTGGACGTCAAGGTCACGCGGGAGTCGTTCACGCCGGTGGTGGAGTTCGCCCATGGCCTCCGTGACGAGCTGGTACGGCTGCTCAGCGGCGCCCCGGTGCTGCCCACGGGCGCGGGACACGACGCGGGCATTTTGTCCGCGTCCGTCCCGACCGCCATGCTGTTTGTAAGGAACCCCACAGGCGTCTCGCACTCACCCGCCGAGACGGCGGCCGAGGATGACTGCCTCGCCGGGGTGACGGCACTCGCCGACGTACTGGAGGGCCTGGCGTGTCGCTGACAGCGCAGACCTACTGGGCGGAGCATGCCTGGCTGGGCGGGAGCGTGCAGCCGAACGTGCTCATCGTGACGGCGGCCTGTGGCCGGATAAAGGCGGTGCGGGCGAATACACCCGTGCCGCCGGCCGGGGCCGTCTGGCTGCGCGGTCTGACCCTCCCGGGCCTGGCCAACGCGCACAGCCACGCCTTTCACCGCGCCCTGCGCGGCGTCGTCCAGGCCGGCACCGGCACGTTCTGGAACTGGCGCGAGGTGATGTACGGCGTCGCGGACAAGCTCACCCCCGAGCGTTACTTCGAGCTCGCCCGCGCCGTCTACGCCGAGATGACCATGGCGGGCATCACCTGCGTCGGTGAGTTCCACTACCTGCACCACGCGCCCGGCGGCATCCGCTACGACAACCCCAACGCGATGGGGGAGGCCCTGATCGCGGCCGCCGCCGACGCCGGGATCAGGATCACCCTCCTCGACACCTGCTATCTCTCCTCCGGCTTCGGCACCGACCCCAACACCCACCAGCTGCGCTTCTCCGACGGGTCGGCGGAGGCATGGGCGGAGCGGGTGTCCGCGCTCAAGGGCGATGGCAACACCCGGATCGGCGCGGCCATCCACTCGGTGCGGGCGGTGCCCGTGGACCAGATCGGGACCGTCTCAGGCTGGGCCGACCACCATGCGGCGCCCCTGCATGTCCACCTCTCCGAGCAGACCGCCGAGAACGACGCCTGTGTCGAGGCACACGGCTTCACCCCGACCCGGCTGCTCGCCGACCACGGCGTGCTGGGCCCGCGCACCACGGCCGTGCACGCCACCCACCTCACCCCCGGCGACATCCGGCTGCTGGGCCACTCGGCCACGGGCGTGTGCATGTGCCCGACCACCGAGCGCGATCTCGCCGACGGCATCGGCCCGGCCGCCCAGCTCCAGCAGGCGGGCTCACCGCTCTCGCTGGGCAGCGACAGCCACGCTGTGATCGACATCCTGGAAGAGGCGCGCGCCATGGAGATGGACGAGCGGCTGCACACCCGCACCCGGGGTCACTGGAGCGCGGCCCGGCTGCTGCGCGCCGCCACGGTCGACGGCCACGCCGCCCTCGGCTGGGGGGACGACGCGGGCCGGATCGAACCCGGTGCGCTCGCCGACCTCACGACGATCGCGCTGGATTCCGTCCGCACCGCGGGACCCCCGCCCGCCCTCGGGGCCGAGACGGCCGTATTCGCGGCGACCAACGCGGATGTCCGGCACACCGTCGTCGGCGGGCGCCATGTCGTACGGGACGGGGCTCATCAGCTCGTCCCGCGCGTCCCCGAGGCCCTGGCCGAGTCCATCGCAGCCCTGCGGGACTGAGCCGCGGCCCCACGAACGATCCGCACGGCCCGAACGGCCTTGCGCACGGTCCAGAGCGCGACCGCCCCACGTAAGGCCCTATCAAGGAGAGCGCCCCCGCGATGACGACCGCGACAGCCATCATCGACATCTCCACCCTCGTCACCAACGACCCCTCCCTCGGCGAAGGCCCCCTCGGTCTGCTCCAGAACGCGGCCGTCGTCTTCGACGGCGACCGCATCGTCTGGGTCGGTGAGTCAAGCAAAGCACCCGCCACTGACAATCAGGTCGACGCGGGCGGCCGGGCGCTCCTCCCCGGCTTCGTCGACTCCCACTCCCACCTGGTCTTCGCGGGCGATCGGACGGCGGAGTTCAACGCCCGGATGTCCGGCCGCCCCTACAGCGCGGGCGGCATCCGCACCACCGTCGCCGCCACCCGCGCCGCCTCCGACCAGGACCTGGAGGAGAACGTGGCGCGCTACGTCCGCGAGGCGCGCCGCCAGGGCACCACGACGCTGGAGATCAAGTCCGGCTACGGCCTCACCTCCCAGGACGAGGCCCGCTCGCTGGAGGTCGCCTCCGCGTTCACCGACGAGGTCACCTACCTGGGCGCGCATGTGGTGCCGCCCGAGTTCGCCGACGACCCCGCCGCGTATGTGGACCTGGTCACCGGCCCGATGCTGGACCTGTGCGCCCCGCACGCCCGCTGGATCGACGTGTTCTGCGAGCAGGGCGCCTTCGACGGCGACCAGGCCCGTACGATCCTCACCGCCGGAGCGCAGCGCGGTCTGACCCCGCGGGTGCACGCCAACCAGCTGACCCAGGGCCCCGGCGTCCAGCTGGCCGTCGAGCTCGGCGCCGCCTCCGCCGACCACTGCACGCATCTCTCCGACGCCGACATCGACGCCCTGGCCCAGGGCGACACGGTCGCCACCCTGCTGCCGGGCGCGGAGTTCTCCACCCGCTCGCGTTACCCCGACGCGCGACGCCTGCTGGACGCGGGCGTGACCGTGGCGCTCTCGCCCGACTGCAACCCGGGCTCGTCCTTCACCAGCTCCATGCCCTTCTGCGTGGCGCTGGCCGTCCGCGAGATGGGGATGACCCCGGACGAGGCCGTCTGGGCGGCCACGGCGGGCGGGGCGCGGGCCCTGCGCCGTACCGACGTGGGCCGGGTCGCCCCCGGCGCCCGCGCCGATCTGACCCTGCTGGACGCCCCCTCGCACGTCCACCTCGCCTACCGCCCCGGCGTCCCCCTCGCCGCGGCGGTCTGGCACGGCGGCACCCTGGTCTGACCGGCGCCCTGGTCTGACCGGCGCCCTGGTCTGACCGGCAGTCTGACCGGCGCCTTGGTCTTACGGGCGCCCTGGTCGGATCAAGGCCCCCGGGTACGGCCGCCCCGGGCCGCCCCGGGCCGACCCGGGCCAGGCCGGGGGCTACGCCGGCACCTCCAGGACCGCCTTTCCGCGCACCCGGCGGCCGAGCAGCGCCTCGGCCGCCTCGGCGGCTCGCGTCCAGTCGCCCCGCCAGGCGATCTGCGGGTCGAGCTCACCGCGCGCCAGCAGCCCGGCCAGCCACGACAGGTCCGCGGCCAGCCCGTCCACGTCCTCCAGCAGGAAGTACGTGGTGATGGACCGGTTGTGTCCTGTGTTGCCGAAGAAGGCCCCGAACTCGAAGCTCTCGCCGTCGCCGCCGCTGTGTCCCATGGCGATCAGCGTCCCGTGCGGGGCCAGCGCCTCGTACGCGGCGACCAGCGCCGCGCCGCCGAGCAGCTCGATCACGCCGTGCACCGGCTCGGACGGCTTCACCGGCGCCGACGCTCCGGCAGCCACCAGGACCTCGTGCGCCCCCAGGGCCCGCAGCTCGTCCTGCTTCGACGGATCCGACGTGGCCGCGACGACGTGTGCGCCGCCCCGGGCCGCGAGCTGTACGGCGTACCGCCCGACCCCGCCGCCCGCGCCCGTCACCAGCACCCGCCGGCCCAGGATCGGCCCGAGGCGGCGCAGTCCGCGCAGCGCGGAGCCCGCGGCCACCGGCAGGGTGCTGACCGCGCCGAGGTCGCTGCCGGGCGGGACGGCGGCCAGCAGGGCGGTGTCCACCGCGCGCAGCTGGGCCCAGGCCCCGTCGGCGCCGAGGGAGACCACGGGCGTGCCGACGGCCGGCCCCGAGCCGTCCGCCGCCGCCCGCACCACCACGCCCGCCGCGTCCCAGCCGGGCACATCCCCGTCGGCGCCGCCGGGCACGGCGTGGAAGACCTCGCCGTAGTTGAGCGAGAACGCCTCGACCCGCACCAGCGCCTGGTGGGGCGCGGGTTCGGGATCCGGGATCTCGGTCAGGGACAGATGGCCGGGGGCCGCATGGTCGATCGTCAGTGCGCGCAACGTCGCCTCCGCCGTTCACGAGTGGTGATCAAGGAATCGCCATAGTGCCACTCAGTGGCATAAGCCTACAAGTGGCAAAAGCTCCTCGGTGTGTCGCGCCGGGAGGTAGGCTGCCGGGCGTGGTGAACGAACTGCCGCTGCGCGAGCGCAAGAAGCTGCGCACCCGCGAGGCCCTGGTCGAGACCGCCCTGGAGTTGTTCTCGGACAAGGGATTCTGTGAGGTCACGCTCGATGAGCTGGTGGGCGCGGTGGAGGTGTCCAAGCGGACGTTCTTCCGTACGTTCGCCTCCAAAGAGGACGTCGCGCTCGCGCCCGAGAAGGAGCTGTGGGCCGCGTACACGGCGCGTATCGAGGCGCATCCGCTGAACGGCCCGCTGCTGACGGTGCTCGAGGACACGCTCTTCGCCGCCGTGGCGGACATGGCGGACGGCTGGGAGCGCCGCTTCCGCACCAGCCGCGCCCTCGCCGACCGCTACCCGGTGCTGACCGCGCACAGTCTCGGACACTGCGCGGAGGTCACCGACGCCCTCGTGCGCTCGCTCGCGGACCGCCGGCCCAACTCGTCGACCGACGAGCTGCGGACGCGGCTGCTGCTGGAACTGATGCTGGCGGCGTGGCGCTGCGCGCTCAAGGAGTGGGTGTCGACGCCGGGCGCCCCCGGGCGCGACGAGTTGCGGGCGCGGACACGGGCGGCGCTGGACGCGATCCCGGACGTCGCGAAGCTGGTCTCCAACGGGACCGGAACAGGAACAGGAACCGGAGCCGGGACCGGAGCTGGGACCGGAGCTGGGAACGGCACGGCGGGATGAGCGGGGGTCAGAAGTGATGCGGATACGGCGGGGAGTCGCAGCGTGCGCCGCGCTGGTCGCGGCGGCGCTGCCGGCCGCGGGCTGCGGCTCCGGCGCCGAGGACGAGCGGGGCGGCACCGTCGGCGAGGCCAAGGAGAGCGGCAAGGGCCGGCCGGGCGCGGAGGCAACGCCCTCCACGAGCGCCCCACGCGTCCCCGGGGTCGACGCATCCGCCGACCCGAACCGCCTGTTCACCGAGGCCCAGCTGGAGAAGGCGCTGCTCGACGGCCATGAACTGCCCGGCGGAGGGCGGGAGGTGTGGAGCGCGCGGGGCACCTTCAACCAGGTGGCCCAGGTGCCAGAAGGCGGCGGCCTGTGGGCGGACTGCCCGGCCGCGGTCGAGGGTGATATCGCGGAGCTGTGGGCCTTCCGCGCGCCCAGCGTCGTACGGCATCTGATCCCCGACGACCGGAAGGCGGCCGCGGGCGGCGCCGGGATCAGGCCCGAAGTGCTGCTCTCGATGACACGGGAGCGCGCCGACCGTTACCTCGACCTCCGGCGCGCGCTCTACAAGAGCTGCCCCCGGACGGCGGTCGACGCCGAGGCGGGCCCGCCGCACACCTACCGCTACACCGCGGAGGACGTGGAGCTGGGCGACGACGCCTTCGTCGAGACGTCGCAGTCGAAGGACGCCGACGCCGAGCAGGAGAACGTGGCCGACACAGGCCCGTCGTACCAGGTCTATGTCCGCCTGGGCGGTGTGATCGTGACGTCCGGTGACTGGAAGGACCGCGCCGCCGCGCTCGCCGCGGCGGCGAAGGCGGCGGAGAAGGTCCGCACGCAGCTGTACGCAAAGCCCTGAACGGGCGCGGTCCTGAACAGGCACGGATAAGGGCCCGTCCCAAGCGGGGGCGGGCCCTTATCCGTCTGCGGAGAGCGCTTATTCCTCGACCATCAGACCCCTGCGGAGCCGGACGAGGGTGCGCGACAGCAGCCGGGAGACATGCATCTGGGAAATGCCCAGCTCATCACCGATCTCCGATTGCGTCATATTCGCCACAAAACGCAGCGAGAGAATCTTCCGATCGCGCGGCGAGAGATCCGCGATGAGGGGTTTGAGGGATTCGACATATTCGATGCCCTCAAGTCCGTGGTCCTCATAGCCGATGCGGTCCGCGAGCGCGCCCTCGGTGTCGTCCTCCTCCGGCTGGGCGTCCAGCGAGCTCGCGGTGTACGCGTTGCTCGCGGCCATGCCCTCGATGACCTCGGCGGTGGTGAGGCCAAGACGCTCGGCCAACTCGGTGGCGGTCGGGGCGCGGTCCAGCCGCTGGGCCAGTTCGTCACCGGCCTTGGCCAGGTCGAGCCGGAGCTCCTGGAGCCGCCTGGGCACCCGCACCGACCAACTGGTGTCCCGGAAGAAGCGCTTGATCTCGCCGACGATGGTCGGCATGGCGAAGGTGGGGAATTCGACGCCCCGGCTGAGCTGGAAGCGGTCGATGGCCTTGATCAGGCCGATGGTCCCGACCTGGACGATGTCCTCCATGGGCTCGCTGCGGGAGCGGAAGCGGGAGGCGGCGAACTTGACCAGGGCCAGGTTGAGCTCGACCAGGGTGTTGCGCACATACGCGTATTCGTGCGTGCCTTCCTCGAGGATCTCGAGCCGCTCGAAGAGCGTCTTGGACAGCGCCCGCGCGTCCACCGGGCCCACCGTCTCGTACGGCGGGATCTCCGGTAGGTCGGCCAGTTCAGGCACGTCCTCGAAAGTATGGCCGGTGGCCATGGGGCCATCCGGACCGGATGTGAACTGTTGTGACGATGTGATTGCCGACGAGGCGGTGATCCGAGTGTCCTGAGTGGCCGATGTGTTCACAGAGGAATCGGTGCGCGATTCGTCGAGCCGGGGTGACATACGTCTCCTCCATCATTCTCGGCATATGGCTGCCGATGCCATTACGTGCTGCTGCGGTTTGCGGCGCCTCCAAGCCGGCCGTGGTGGTTGTGTCTCTCTACGCCTACCCGCAATCACCCGCAAGTGGCAAGTCCATCTTGTCCATATTTGGCGAAGTATGTGGATTGTTCAGCTACCGGAGGACGTAGAGAAGGCGTAATGTTCGATGCGCGCAATCGAAAGCAACGAGACGCCAGAAGAGGTGCGCACATGGACCGCCAGATGGTCGGCAGCGCAAGCAAAGGCCGACTGCAGGTCGAGGTTCGGCACCATGGGGCGAGCGCGGTTGTAACACCGGCGGGTGAGCTGGATCACCACACCGCCGAGGCGTTGCGCGAACCGCTTGAGGCCTGCGTGAAGGAGGGGCATGCGCGGCTGGTCGTGGACTGTTCCAGGCTGGAGTTCTGCGATTCCACCGGGCTCAACGTCCTCCTCGGCGCCCGCCTGAAAGCCGAGGCCGAGGGCGGCGCGGTCCATCTGGTCGCGATGCAGCCGATCGTGGCGCGCGTGTTCGAGATCACAGGCGCGGAGGCCGTCTTCACGGTCCATGACTCTCTGGATACGGCGCTCGTCGAGTAGCGCCGGCCCTTCTGTTCTCGGTGCTTTCCGGGTGCTTCTTCGGCGCGTCAGCGGTGCGTAGTCCTCGTCACACGAGACGTTCGGGGGAAGTGGGTGTTCTCACGCTTTCGCCGGGCAGGAGACAGGCTGAAACTGTTGAAAAGATCAGGTATTCCTTGTCCCTGAATCGGTGAATCGGTGAGGTGAAGCCGCTGATGAGCACCACCCGGCCGTACCCGCCGGGCGACCGTGGCCCGGAGCCGGACGGCCCCGCCGCTTCGGCCACCCCAGCGGTGACCCCACCCGTCGGGCATATCCGTCAGCTCCGCAGGCTCCACCTGATCGGGGCCAGCGGCGCCGTGCCGCGCGCCCGCGACTTCACCCGCGAGGCGCTGCGCGACTGGGGCTGGCTGCCGGCCGTGACGGCCGATCAGCGGGCCGCCGCCGAGGATGTCCTGCTCGTCGTCTCCGAGCTCGTGACCAACGCCTGTCTGCACGCCGACGGGCCCGAAGAGCTGCGCGTCAGCTGCTCGGCGAAGGTGCTCCGGCTCGAAGTGGTGGACCTCGGCTCGGGCGCCCCCGCCCCCCGCACCCCGCACCGCGCGGGCCGCCCCGGGGGCCACGGCATGTTTATCGTGCAGCGGCTGTGCCTCGACTGGGGGGTCGTACGGAACCCCGACGGCACCGGCAAGACGGTCTGGGCCGAACTGGCCGCTCCCTCCTGACGGTTGAGGGCGCCACCCCGCGTCCACCCCTCGTCCACACCTGACAATCCGGCGGACACGGGCCCACGGAGAGACCCGGTTTCCGCATCTTCACCCGCTTCGCGCCGAACCGGCGCGCACTTTGTCTTCCCTCGGCAAGGTCCCCGGCGTACTGTCAGCGCCCGATCTGATGTGTCGTCAGTAACATTCGGCTGCGGCACTTGACGAGAGGGGATCTCGAGGTGTCCCACACAGAACGCCACGCGGTCGGCCGTGGCGCAGCCCTCGCGCTCGCCGCCGCCATGGCCGGTTCGGCAGTACTCCTCACCGCCCCGGCCGCGCAGGCCGTCACCGTGGACGTCGACTACAAGTGCAAGACGCCGATCGGTGACAAGAGCGCCGTGTCGCCCATCGACATCAAATCCGTGAAGAGCGGCAGCGCGTACAAGCTCACCATGTCCTTCCAGAAGGGCGTCTCCTCCAGCCCTGTCGAACTGGGCAAGGGCGCGATGCATCCGAGCGCGCTCATCAAGCTCGGCGGCGCGGAGACCGGCACGCTCCAGGTCTCCGGGCCCCCCAACGCCGAGGCCATCCCCGCCAACACCCCCATCAAGATCACCGATCTGACGGGTACGTACACCCCGAAGAAGACCGGAAAGGTCACCTTCACCGCCTCGACCCTCACCATCAAGGCGCTGGGCACCACCACGACCTGCACCCCGGGCAACAACCCGGGGCCCTCGCTGACCCTGGACGTCGCGGGTGCGGGCGGCTCCGGCGGCAGCGGCGGTTCGGGCGGCAGCGGCGGTTCGGGCGGGAGCGGTACGAGCGGATCCGGCAGCAGCGGCAGCAGCGGCAGCAGCGGCACCAGCGGCACCAGCGGTGCGCAGACCTCCTCAGGCGGCAGCCTCCCGCAGACCGGACCGGCCGACTCCGCGGTCGCCCTCGGCACGCTCGGCGCCACCGTGGTCCTCGCCGGTGCGGCCGGAACGCTCTGGCTGACCCGCCGCAGGCGCCCGGACCGCGCCTAGGCCCCATACCAGTGAATTTGCGGTGAGTATCGGACAACGACACGCCGTGGTGTCGGCGTGTCGCTGTCTGATACTCACCGCAAATCAGGCCCCGGACGAACGAGCACGAGCACCAGCACCCAAGGAGCCGCCGATGCCGTCTCGTATCCGCGCAGCGTGGACGGCCGCCGCCGTACCCGCCGTCGCCGCCGCGCTGCTCACCGCGCCCGCCACGGCCGCCGGGCCTGACTGGTCCGCGAGGCCCGCGACCGGTGGTACGGCCGGGCCGGGCGCGGGCGACCGGACGTACTTCTATCTGGAGGGCGGGCCGGGCAGCGCGCTCCAGGACCGGCTCTCGATCGTCAACCGCGGCAAGCGGCCCCGCACCGTCCAGCTCCGGCCTGTGGACACCGCCCCTGACGCTCCATCGGCGGCCCGGGGCAGCGGCGCGTGGGTCTCGCTGGCCGCCAAGCGGGTCACGGTCCCGGCCCGCACCCGTGCCGATGTCCCCTTCACTCTCACCGTCCCGTCCGAGACGCCGCCCGGCGACCACCCCGGCGCCATCGTCGTGACCGGCGGCGGCCGGGAGGTCCGGGTGCCGGTGCATCTGCGGGTCAGCGGGCGGACGCTGGCGGCGATCTCCGTCGAGGACGTGAAGGTGGTCAAGGCCGGTGGCGGGGCCGCCATTCACTACGCGCTCGTCAACCGCGGCAACACCGTGCTGACGCCCCGGCTGGCGGTACGCGCCGACGGGCTCTTCGGCGAGGTGCTGCGCCGGGACGCCCGCACCCTGCACGTCGAACTGGCGCCGGGCCGCCGGATGCGGCTCACCGAGAAGTGGCCGGACGCGCCCGCCCTCGACTCGGTGGACGTCACCCTCACCGTCACCGCGGCGGGCGGCGCCCACGCGGCCGGCTCCGCCGGTTACACCGCCGCGCCCTGGGGCGTTCTGGCCGGGGCGGCGGCCCTGGCGCTGGGCGCGGTCGCGGGCGGTGGTGCCTGGCTGCTGCGGTGGCGGCGCGGCCGCCACCGCGTGGCAGACGGGGACGGCGACGCGCCCGCGGAACCGGCGCGGGAGGCACGGGAGGCACGGGAACCAGAAGGCACGGGGTCAGGAGCGAGGACGTGACAGGCCGTACGGACACCCAGCCGACCCCGCGCTCGGCACCCACACCAGCACACATACCAGCGACACCCGCACCCGCCGCCACCCGCGTACGCCGTCCGCTCGCCGCGCTGTTGGCCGTGTTCACGCTCGTCGTGCTCGCGCTGGGCGCGCCGCCGCAGGTTCCGGAGGCCGCCGCGGCCGACGGCCCGACCGCGACGGTGTCCAAGGAGGAGGCGGGCGCGGGCGGCACGGTCACCGTGAGCGGCCAGGGATGGCGGCCCCGCGCCCTGCTCATGATGCTCATCTGCGGACAGAACATGATCGGCGGCACCAACTCCTGCGCCAACTCCGACGGCAGAGCGGTCACCACCGACTCGAAGGGCGCCTTCCACAAGAAGCTGCCGGTCGCCGAGCCGCCCAAGCCCTGCCCGTGTGTCATCCATGTGGCGACCGTCACCGGCGAAGCCGCCTACGACGATGCGCCGTTCCGGGTCGCGGGGCATCCGGTCGCGCCGCTGCCGAAGCAGGAGGGGACCGGGGGCGAGCGGCTGCGGGCGCTGTCGGCCCGGCTCGACGGGTCGAGCGGGCTGCTCACCTGGTTCGGCGCGCCCCCGCAGCGCCGCCTGGTGGTCACCATCGCCAACCTCGGCTCCACCCCGGCCCGCGACCCGGTCTTCCAAGTCGGCACCTCCCACGGCGTGTTCGCCCCCTCCTGGGAGGAACAGCAGTGGCGGGGGACCATAGCGGCCGGGAAGAAGGCGCAGGTCAAGCTCCCCGTCGAACTGTCCGCGGGCGCGCACGGCGACTATCAGGTGTCGCTCAGGTACGGCAAGAAGGTGCTGGTCGAACAGCCGTGGACGGTGGGGCGGCCGTGGGGCGTCACCCTCTTCTGGATTCTGCTGTGCGTGGTGGTCCCGGCGGCGGTCTTCCGCATCGGCATGGCCGTCGTGGACAAGGTGCGGCCACGTACGGCGGCGGTCGCGGCGCGCGGCGGCGGCGAGGACGGCGGCGGCGCGCTGCCCTGGTTCACCCCGGACACCCTGCCGGACGGCGCGCTGCCGCAGCCACAGCCACAGACGCTGACGCAGAGCGCGCAGCATGCACAGGGCACACAGACGCAACACCTTTCCGCACCGTCCCAGGAGAACCGACCGACCCCGAAAGGATCGACGTGAGTACGCAACGAAGAGTGGGCGCGGCAGCGGCCGCGCTGCTGCTCGGCGGTGCGGGCGTGCTGATGGGCGCGGGCACCGCACGGGCGGCTGAGGTCTCGTACGCGACCGAGTGTCTGCCGCCGCCGATCTCCGGCCTGCCTCCGGTGGAGGGCACCACCACGGTGGATGTACAGGCCCCGGCGACGGCGAAGGTCGGCGACGAGGTCGAAGTGGTCTGGAAGACCGTGCAGGCCGCCTCGAAGAACCCGCCGATCCTCGACATCGAGGAGAACACCGTCCTGCCGACCGGCACCATCACGGTGGGTGGCGCGCAGACGGGCGAACTGGCCATGGAGGGGCCGCGGGAGAACCCCGCGATCCCCAAGGACAGCCCGATGAAGCTGTCCGATATGAAGGGCAAGCTCAAGCTGACACAGGCAGGGGAGGTGACGCTGACCCCGGGTGCGTACAACATCAACGTCAGCAAGCCGCTGTCCACGGACACCAAGTGTTCGGCGAAGGAGGCGGTCAAGGCCGCGGCCACCATCAAGGTGACGGGCAGCGGCGGTACCACGACGGGCGGCTCGACCACCGGCGGCAACACCACGGGTGGCAACACCACCGGCGGTAACACGACGGGCGGCACCACCACCGGCACCACCACGGGCGGTACGACGACCGGCGGGAACACCACCGGAGGGAACACCACCGGGGGCGGTGGCGGCGGCGACTCGTACACCGGCAAGGAGGTCCAGGTCGCGTACGCCTGCAAGACCCCCATCGGCGACAAGAACGCCACCTCCCCGGTCCGCGTCGACGCCGTCAAGAACGGCGGGAGCTTCGACCTGACCGTCAAGTTCGGCAAGTCCGTCATGGACAGCCCGGCCGACATCCCGGCGGACTCGGTCAAACCGTCGATGGACGTCAAGGTCGGCGGCGCGGACAAGGGCGCGGTCGCGGTGACCGGCCCGACCAACAAGGGGCCGATCAAGTCCGGCGACCCGATCGAGATCCCCGACATGACCGGCACCTACAAGCCCGGCGCGAGCGGCAAGTCGACGCTCACCCCCGGGGTGCTCACGGTCAAGGCGCTCGGTACGACGACCACCTGCACCCCCGCCAAGGACACCCAGGTCTCGCTGGAGCTGGACACCACGGCCCAGTCCAACGGCACCTCGGGTGGCAACAGCAGTGGCGGCAACGGTTCCAGCGGCAGCGGTTCCAGCGGCTCCACGTCCGGCGGTGACACCTCCACCAGCGGCGGGCTGGCCGAGACCGGCGCCAGTGACCACGGCGGCCTCAAGGCCCTCGGGCTGGTGGCCGGTACGGCCATCCTGCTCGGCGCCGCCGTCTTCACCCTGACCCCCTGGCGCAAACTGCGCGGCACCCGCTGACACACCGCGCGTAAGCGAGGCGCATAAGCGAGGCGAGTACGCGAGGGGCCCGGCGCGATCACCGCGCCGGGCCCCTCATGTGCGGATACGCCTCAGTGGACGTCGGCCATCAGCCCTACGACCTTCTTGCGGTACACGTAGATCGCGACACCGGCCACCGCGGCCACCGCCGCCTCCAGCGCGATGATCCCCACACCGCTCAGATCGACCCCCGCGATGGACAGCAGACCCGTGGTGCAGTCACCCGCGGTGACGGCCAGGAACCACACGCCCATCATCTGGCTCGCGTACTTCGCGGGCGCCATCTTCGTGGTCACCGAGAGCCCCACCGGCGACAGACACAGCTCGCCCATGGTCTGGATCAGATAGATCGACACCAGCCACATCGGGCTGACCGTCGTACCGTCCGAGGCCATCCCCATCGGGACCACGAAGACGAAGAACGACGCGCCGATCAGCATCAGGGCCAGGGAGAACTTCGCCATCGTGCCCGGCTCCCGGCTGCGCCGGGCCAGGGCCAGCCAGGCCCACGCGAAGACCGGCGCCAGCGCCATCACCATCAGCGGGTTCACGGACTGGAACCAGGAGGACGGGAAGTGCAGGCCGAAGATGGTGTCGGCGGTCTTGGTCTCGCCGAAGGCGGACATCGTCGAGCCGCCCTGGTCGTAGATCATCCAGAACACGGCCGCGGCCACGAAGAACCAGATGTAGCCGCTGACCTTGGTCTGCTCGACCGGGGTGAGGTCCTTGTCGCGCTTGATGCGGACCAGCACACCGGTCGGGATGATCAGGCCGAGGATGGTGATCGGCACCAGCGCCCAGTTGAGCGTCCAGTGGCCGGTGGCCACCACCACGGAGTAGAAGACCGCGGCGACGACCAGCCAGATCAGGCCCTTGCGCAGCCAGGCGGTGCGCTCCGCGACCGCCAGCGGGGTCGGCACCATGCTGCTGCGCGGGCTCAGGTGGCGGGTGCCGATCAGGAACTGGACCAGGCCGAGCGCCATGCCGAGCGCGGCGAGCGCGAAGCCCAGGTGCCAGCTGTAGTTCTGGCCGATGGTGCCGATGACCAGGGGCGCGGCGAAGGCACCGAGGTTGATGCCCATGTAGAAGATCGTGAAGCCGCCGTCCCGGCGCGGGTCGGAGGGGCCGTCGTAGAGGTGGCCGACCATCGTGGAGATGTTGGCCTTCAGCAGGCCCGAGCCGAGGGCGACCAGCGCCAGACCGGCGAAGAACGTCGCCTGGCCGGGCACGGCGAGCGCCAGGTGGCCGGCCATGATGATGCCGGCCGCGATGGCGACCGTCTTGCGCGGGCCCCAGACGCGGTCGCCGAACCAGCCGCCCGGCATGGCGAGCAGATAGACCATGGCCAGGTACACCGAGTAGATGGCCACCGCGTTGCCCTCGGACAGCCCGAGGCCGCCGCCCTGACTGCCGTGCTTGGCGTCCGGGCCCCCGGCGATCAGATACAGCACGAGCAGGGCGCGCATGCCGTAGAAGCTGAAGCGCTCCCACATCTCGGTCATGAAGAGGGTGGCCAGGCCGCGGGGGTGGCCGAAGAAGGTCTTGCCGCCGTCGGCAGGGGTTCCCTGCCCGGCCGCGTCCTTCGTCAGGCTGGACGCCATGGTGGTTCCTTGCGTGTGCTCGTGCCCGGGCATGACCGCCCGAAGGCACGCCCGGTGGGGGGTGGCGGCCGCGTGCCGGGCCGGCAGAGCTGGTGGCTGCTGCCGCGGGGTACACGACGAGGACCTTCGGCGCTGGTTTGCGGCCAAAGGTCCCGGAAAGTTGCTACGGACTCGTTGTCACCATACGACACGCCATGCACACCAATGACCGTATTGAGAGATAGCTCACGCATGGCGTGTGCAACCTTTTGCGCTCCGTCCGTAGTCCTGTGCGCGCCCCGTGCGCGAACCTGCTCGGACTACCATCACCCCATGACCCGAGTACTGCTCGCCGAGGATGACGCATCCATCTCGGAGCCGCTCGCCCGCGCCCTGCGCCGCGAGGGGTACGAGGTGGAGGTGCGGGAAGACGGACCGACCGCGCTCGACGCCGGTCTGCAGGGAGGCGTCGATCTGCTCGTCCTCGACCTGGGCCTGCCGGGCATGGACGGCCTTGAGGTCTGCCGCCGGCTGCGTACGGAGGGCCATGGCTTCCCCGTCCTGGTGCTCACCGCGCGCGCGGACGAGGTGGACACGGTGGTCGGCCTGGACGCCGGCGCCGACGACTATGTCACCAAGCCGTTCCGCCTCGCCGAGCTGCTGGCCCGGGTGCGGGCCCTGCTGCGGCGCGGCGCCGTCGAGACCCAGGCGCAGCAGCCGGCCACCCACGGGGTGCGTATCGACGTGGAGTCGCACCGCGCCTGGATGGGTGACGAGGAGCTTCAGCTGACCGCCAAGGAATTCGATCTGCTGCGGGTCCTGGTCCGGGACGCGGGGCGGGTCGTCACCCGTGACCAGCTGATGCGCGAGGTGTGGGACACCACGTGGTGGTCGTCGACCAAGACGCTCGACATGCACATCTCCTGGCTCCGCAAGAAGCTCGGCGATGATGCGGCCAACCCCCGGTACATCGCCACCGTGCGCGGGGTCGGGTTCCGGTTCGAGAAAAGCTGAGAAGAGCTGAGAGAAGTTGCGAGACATCTCAGCGTGACATCTCAGCGTGACACGGTAGGACCATGCGCCGTCGTTTGATCAATTCCACGCTCGCCGTGGTGCTCGTCGTCATCGCCGTCTTCGGCCTCTCACTGGTCATCGTGGAGACCCGGACCATCGAGGACAGCGCCCAGGAGAGCGTCGACTCGGACGCGGTGCGCCTGGTCAGCATCGTCGACAGCAGGCTGCTGGGCGGCGAGGGGGTGACCCCCGCGGTGCTGCGCGAGCAGATCGAGCCCGGTCGCTACGCCGTGATCAAGATCCCGAACCGCGATGTTCTGGAGATCGGCAAGCGTCCGACCGGCAGCGTGATCTCCTCGCAGGAGCGGGGCGAGCAGGGCGAGACGGTACGGGTCGAGGCATCGCGCTCGACGGTCAGCCGGGAGATCGGCCGCACCATGCTGATCATCCTGGCGGTGGCGCTGCTCGCGGTGCTCGCGGCCGTCTTCCTCGCCGTACGGCAGGCACACCGGCTCTCCGCCCCGCTCACCGACCTCGCCGAGACCGCCGAGCGGCTGGGCTCGGGGGATCCGCGCCCCCGCCACCGGCGCTACGGGGTGCCGGAACTGGACCGGGTCGCCGATGTGCTCGACTCGAGCGCGGAGCGGATCGCCCGGATGCTCACCGCGGAGCGCCGGCTGGCGGCCGACGCCTCCCATCAGCTCCGTACGCCGCTGACCGCGCTGTCCATGCGGCTGGAGGAGATCACGCTCACCGACGACCCGGAGACGGTCAAGGAGGAGGCCACGATCGCGCTGGCGCAGGTGGAGCGGCTGACCGACGTCGTCCAGCGGCTGCTGACCAACTCGCGGGACCCGCGGACCGGCTCCGCCGTGGCCTTCGACCTGGACGAGGTGGTCAAGCAGCAGATCGAGGAGTGGCGCCCGGCCTCGCGCAGCGAGGGCCGCGCCATCGTGCGGTCGGGGAAGAAGGGGCTGCGGGCGGTCGGCACCCCGGGGGCCGTCGCCCAGGTGCTCGCCACGCTGATCGAGAACTCGCTGATGCACGGTGACGGCACGGTCGCGCTGCGCACCCGCGTCACCGGCAACCAGGCGGTGGTCGAGGTGTCCGACGAGGGGCCCGGGGTGCCGCCCGACCTCGGCGCGCGGGTCTTCGAGCGTACGGTCAGCGGGCGCAACTCCACGGGGCTCGGGCTGGCCGTCGCCCGCGATCTCGCGGAGGCGGACGGCGGCCGTCTGGAGCTGCTGCAGCAGCATCCGCCGGTGTTCGCGCTCTTCCTGAGCCGGGAGGGCGACCCGGGCCGCGAGGCCGGCCGGGGCCGCGAGCCCGACCCGGGAGCCGGCTCCGGCACCGGCTCCGACACCGCCTGAGCTGTCCGGACGGGGCTACTTCCGGGCCGTCGTCTGGTCGTGTGCCTCGGACAGGAAGGACTCGGCGGTCTCCACCGCCTCACGGGCGGGCAGCGCACGGAACACCCAGGTGCGGTAGGACCAGAACCGGAAGAGCGTGGCGATCCCGATGCCGACGAACTTGAACACGTTGTTCTGCAGCTGGCTGTCCCAGCCGAAACCGTACGTCGCCGTGTAGAGCACGCCGTTCTCGATGATCAGGCCGACCGCGCTGAACAGCAGAAAGAGGGTGAGCTCCTTCGTACGCCCCTGCTTGTCGCGGTCCCGGTAGGTGAAATACCGGAACCCGACGTAGTTGAAGGCGATGGCGACGATGGTCGCCGCGATACTGGCCCGCACCGTGGGCAGCTCGGTGAAGTGGCTGATCAGGTTGAAAACGCCCAGGTTGACCAGGACACCGGCACCGCCGACGGCACCGAACTTGAGGATCTCATGGGTGAGTTGATCCACTCGTGCGCGCAGCCTGCCGATCGTGCGCTGTTCACTCATGGCAACTACTCAGCCCCGTCCGATCGGCGTCAACAACTCCGCCCATGCTAACCAGCGGCCGGAGCGCTCGCCCGTCGGTGTTGCAGAACCGGCCTTTTATCACCGAACTGTCACAGGCCGCGCACTGTCACAGGTCGCGCACTGTCACAGGCCGCCACGGGTGCGCAGCCGCAGCTCCAGCACCGCGGCCACCGCCTCCAGCCACCGCGCCACGATCTCGTCCTCCGCCACGCCCTTCACCATGGGTGCGGCCGTCCCCAGCCAGTCGCGCGCCAGCGCGCCCGCCTCGGGCCCGGGCAGCGGCTCCGGCAGCTCCGAGGCCATCCGGGTGCCCCCGCGCCGTACCACCTCCGCGAGGTACGCCACCGACCGCGGCTGCACCTCCAGCCGCTCGGCCCCGAGCGCCGCGGCGATCGCCCCGTCCCCGAAGAGCGCGGCGCGGTGTGCGCCGCCGAACATCATCCCGTAGCGGATCATCAGGGGGACGTCGAGGGCGATCAGCTCCTCGTCGGTCATGTTCTGGTGCGTCATGGGCCGGGGTCACCTCAGCGGGAAGGCTCAGCGGGGCAGGGAATACACATACGCGTCCGGCAGGCGGTGGTCGGACGCCTTGTCCATGTGGTTGTTGATGAAGTCGTCCTTGCTGACCCAGGTGGTGTACCCCCACGGGTTGTAGACCTCGAGCTTGTCGCCCTCATGGCCGACGATCAACATGGCGTGCCCGGAACGCACCTGGCCGGAGCTGTCCGTCGAATACCCTTCGACGCCGATCGGTACGGGCTTGCCCTCGTCCACCGCCTCCTCGATCAACGGTAGGGCGTCCCGACGGCTCTCCGTGTTGTTCATTTTGTGGTTCTCATAGGTGCCGCCGGTGTGCGGCGCGAGCTCGTCGTTGAGGACTTCGCGCTTGCCGTTCAGGTCCATGCCCCCGTCCGGGAGGGGACCGCCGTCGCCCTCCTCGTGGACCCGGATCTGCTCGTCGAGCAGCCGCTTCCTGAACGCGGCGGGGCTGTCGTACGCCGGGTCGCCGGGGTGTCCGCCGGTCGTCAGCCGCAGTGTGTAGACGGGGTCGACCAGGGCGCGGGCGGCGACGGTGGACGAGGACACGCAGGTCCCGTTGTCGCCCTGGGTCCACTGCGCCCCCTTGGCGCCGGGGACGTCGAACTCGGACGCCGAGTCCACGCCGACCCTGGTGTTCCCGCTGGTGTGGAACGGCGCCAGGTGTTCGCGCAGCCAGGTCGCGTCCCGGCCGTGGATGTCCTCGCCGAAGGACCGCAGCGTCTTGATGTCGTACCCGGCGGCCAGGGCCTTCATCAGATACGCGCTCTCCTGCGGGGACTTGGCGCGGGAGATCAGCCGGTCGAACTCGGCCTGGTCCTGCGCGCTCATCTTGTCCCTGAACTGCGCGGAGCGCTTGAGTTCGTTGGCACTGAGGATTTCGTTGAGGTTCGCGGGGCCGCCCGGATCGGCCGCGTCGGCGATGACCAGCCGGTCCGCGTCGGTGAGGCCGTCCGCGGTGACCCTCCGGGTCCGGGCCTGTGCGGCCAGCTTGTTGAGCGTGTCCGCCGCCTTCTTCCCGCCCTCCTTCGCCCGGTCGTCCGCCTCGATCAGGAACGTGACGCCGTCGAGGGCGGCCTTCTTGGCTTCCCGGAGCTGTTCGAGATCGCTGAAGATGCCGCACAGCGACTTCCCGTAGTCCAGCGCGAGGCGCGCGTATTCGTCCGTCGCCTGCGCCGCCCCGATGTCGATGGCGAGCTGCTTCAGCACCGGTACGGCCTCCCGGAGCTTTTCGGCCGTCTCATCGGTGGTGCGCGAGGCGGCGCCCACGACCTCGCTCGCCTTCTCCCCGGCCGTGCCCACCCACACCGCGGGCAGTCCGGCCTTCGCCACCTTGCCCAGGTCGCCCTGCGCGGACTCCAAGAGCTCCGCGGCCCGCTTATAGCTCGCCGCGACGCCGTCGATATGGTCCGAGTCACCGGCGGGCTTCGGAGTGTCCCGTGCCTTGCCGATCGCGTCGGACAGCTCCGAGCAGAACCCCATCGCCGCGAAGCCCGTGTCCTCGACCTTCAGGGACTGTACGTGCTTGTGCAGCGCCTCCAGCTTCTGCCGCTTGGTCCGATCCTGCGGCTTCTGCTGTGTTTTATCGTGCCCGGCCATGTGCGCCTAGCCCCTCAGGAGTTCTGCGAGTAGCGGTGGATAGCGCTGAAGTCGCTCTCTCTGGCGTGGTCGGTTCCGCGATAGGCCTTCGAACTGACCCCGATCTTCTTCTGCAGCTCCCGCACCGCGCCCTCAAGGGTCTTGCACTCGGCGATCCAGGCGTCGGAGAAATCGTTGAAGGCGGGCGCGGCCCCGTACTCGCCGAAGTGCATCAGGGAGGAGGGCAGTTCGAGGAGTCCGCCGAATCCGGCGAACCCGCCGCCCTCGTCGCCCTTCTCCAGCAGCCCCTTGGCCGCCTTGATGTCGTCGGCGGCGAGCCCCAGGCGCTCCCCTTGGCTGAGCGCCCCGCCGTGCTGGATGCCGAGGTCCTTGTCCTGCCCCATGAATGCCTCCCCCGAGGAAGTGGACGCGGTGGGCCCGCGTCCGCGTCAAATACGGCCGAATCCTAACCATCGTGACTGAGACCGGGACGGGCGGGCCGGAGTGGCGGGCCGTGGGCGTCGTCCCGAAACGCCGGATCAGCGCACGGTCACCCGGTAGGTGACGGTGCGGGGAAGGTCGGGGGAGTAGCCTCCGGCGGACTTGTCCGTGCCGAAGGAGTTGGCGAGGACGATCCGGGTCTCTCCGGCCTTCAGCGCCTCGAAGGTGAAGTACTTGGCGTGGCCCCCGCCGATGAGTTCCTTCTCACGGGCGGTCTGGTACGAGCTCTCGCCGACCTTGCGCAGCACCGCCGCCGACGGGCCGGGCTCGGCCACGCTCCAGTCGGCGCGCGCGGAGATGTTCTGCCGCATGGCGATCGAGAACCGCTCGCCGCGCTTGACGGTGATCGGGCCCTCGGTGCGGTCCAGGTCCTTGGAGTCGGCCCGGTCCTGGTGGACCGTGCCGAGACCGGTGGGTTTCGGGTCGGAGGACGGCGAGGGGGAGGACGAGGGTGAGGTCGAGGCCGAGGACGACGAGGGGCCCGTGGACTTGGCGGGGGAGCCGTCGTCCGACTGGCAGCCCGCGGCGCCCAGCGCGAGGCAGGAGACGAGCAGGGCGGTAAGACGGCGAGTGATTGTGTTCATGATCATTTCGGTAGGAAGACGCGGTAGGCGCTCGGGAAGTAACCGTTGTTCGTATAGCCCATCCTGTCGTTGACGAAGTCGTCCTCGTCGATCCAGGTGGTGGTGCCCCACGGGTTGTAGACCTGCAGTTTGTCGCCCTCGTGTCCGACGATCATCATCGCGTGCTGGCCGGTGGAGCCCGTGACGCTGACCTGGACGGGTACGCCGTTGTCGAGCTGCCTCTCCATGTCGACCAGGGACGCGCGACGGTCCTCGGCGTTGTTCAGCCGCCGCTCGGAGTAGTCCGCGCCCGTGCGGCTGCCCACCTCGACGTCGTTGATGCGGTCCTGTTCCGCTTGGTTGAAGCCGCCGCCGTCGGGAAGGGGATCGCCGCCGCCCTCGAAGTGGACGCGGTGTTGTTCGTCCCGCAGGCGCTCGCTGAACGCTGCGGGGTTGTCGTACTTGGGGTCGCCGGGGCGACCGCCGGTCGTCAGTTGGAGGGCGTACAAGGGATCGATCATCGCCCGGGAATTGATGAGGGAGGAGGCGACGCACGTCCCGTCCGCACCTTGGGTCCACTTGGCGCCCTGGTAGTTCACATAGTTGGTGCCGGCGTCGGTGCTCTGGATGACGACGGGGGTGAGGCGGTCGCTCAGCCACTGCGGGGACCGGCCGTGGATCTGTTGGGCGAAGCCGTCGATCTGCTTCAGATCGTGCCCCGCGGCCAGGGCCTTCATCAGATACGCCCGCTCCTGCGGGGACTTGGCGGAGGACACCAGCCGGTCGAACTCCGCCCTGTCGTGCGCGCTCATCTTGTCCATGAACTCGGAGGAACGCTTGAGCTCGTTGGCGGTGAGGATCTCGTTGAGTTCGGCGGGGCCGCCGGGGGCGGCGGCGTCGGCGAGAACGAGCTGGTCGGCGTCGGTGAGCCCGTCGGCGGTCACCTTCCGGGCCCGGGCCTCGGACGCGAGCTTGGTGAGTGCCTTCTGGGCCTCGATGCCGGCCGCCTTGGCCTGGCCGGCGGCCTCGCTCATGTAGGAGACCCCGTCGACGATGGCGGTCTTGGCCTCGCGCAGCTCGTCGGGCGGCATGATGAGGCCGCCGTTGTTCAGGATCGACGCCGCGACTTCGAGCGCGGTGAGCCCGTAGTCGTGCCTCGCCTGGGCCTTGCCGATGCCCATGGAGAGGGCCTTCAGCACGGGTACGGCCTCCTGGAGCTTCTGGGCCATCTGATCGGCGGAGTACGAGGCGGCGTTGATGACCTCGCTCGCCTTCGCCCCTGCGGTGCCCACCCACACGGCGGGCAGCCCGTCCTTGGCGACCTTCCGCAGATCGCCCTGGGCCCTGTCCACGATCGCGGCCGCTTTTCCGTAGCCCGCCGCGACGCCGTCGATGTGGTCCGGGCTGCCGTGCGGGGCGGAGAACTCCCGCGCCTCGGCGATCGCGCCGGCCAGGTCGTTGCGGACCTTCAGCTGATCGTCGAATGAATCGGGGTCCACCCGGATCGCCTGGACGCGCTTGTGCAGCTTGTTCAGCCCGTCCTGGTTGTCGGTGTACTTCTCTCTCAGCCTGCCCGTCGTCATTCGGCTTCCCCCTGATAGGACGCGCGGCGGGTCCACGTCAAACCGTGCTCGGCAGGTCCATGTCGAATGCACGGAAATCATAACGTCGTGGAGGAAGATCCAATAGATC
The DNA here is from genome assembly GCF_053599555.1 of Streptomyces sp. NPDC000941. Lineage (NCBI taxonomy): Bacteria > Bacillati > Actinomycetota > Actinomycetes > Kitasatosporales > Streptomycetaceae > Streptomyces > Streptomyces sp. NPDC000941. Next base: position 32,671 of record NZ_JBSFMM010000005.1, on the reverse strand, counting down.
CGCCGAGGCAGGCCTCTGGATCCGCTGGGGTGGGCCCTGGCTCCACCGAGGCGGGCCCCGGGTACGTGCCCCGGGTACGTGCCCCGGGGCCCGTATGGCCGGGAAGCTACCCTTGGGGGCGTGACATTCCCGGTAGTCGGCATGGTCGGCGGCGGCCAGCTCGCCCGTATGACCCACGAAGCGGGCATCCCGCTCGGCATCAGATTCAAACTGCTCAGTGACACCCGCCAGGACTCGGCGGCCCAGGTGGTCAGCGACGTCGTGGTGGGCGACTACCGCGACCTGGAGACCCTTCGTGCTTTCGCACAAGGCTGTGATGTGGTCACCTTCGATCACGAACATGTCCCGGCCGAGCATCTGCGCGCCCTGGAGGCGGACGGCGTCGTCATCCGCCCCGGCGTCGAGGCGCTGCTGCACGCCCAGGACAAGGGCGTGATGCGGGAGCGGCTGCGTACGGCCGGGGTGCCCTGCCCCCGCCACCGCATCGTGGCGGACCCCGCGGACGTGGAACGGTTCGCCGAGGAGGGCGACGGCTTTCCGGTCGTTCTGAAGACGGTCCGCGGCGGCTACGACGGCAAGGGGGTGTGGGTCGTCGGCGACGCGGTCGAGGCGGCCGAGCCTTTCCGCGCCGGGGTGCCGGTGCTCGCCGAGGAGAAGGTCGACTTCGCCCGCGAGCTCGCCGCCAATGTCGTACGGTCCCCGCACGGCCAGGCCGTCGCCTACCCGGTCGTCGAGTCGATCCAGGTGAACGGGGTCTGCGACACGGTCATCGCCCCGGCCCCCGGGCTCAGCGAGGAGCTGTCCGGCCGGGCCCAGGAGATGGCCATCAAGATCGCGGCGGAGCTCGGGGTCGTCGGCCATCTCGCGGTCGAGCTCTTCGAGACCCGGGACGGGCGGCTGCTGGTCAACGAGCTGGCGATGCGCCCGCACAATTCCGGCCACTGGACCCAGGACGGCGCCGTCACCTCCCAGTTCGCCAACCATGTGCGTGCCGTGCTCGACCTGCCGCTCGGCGACCCGCGCCCGCGCGCCACCTGGACCGTGATGACCAATGTGCTCGGCGGCGACTTCCCCGATATGTACACCGCCTATCTGCACTGCATGGCCCGCGACCCGGCCCTGAAGATCCATATGTACGGCAAGGACGTGAAGCCCGGCCGCAAGGTCGGTCACGTCAACACCTACGGCGACGACCTGGCCGACGTGCGCGAGCGCGGCCGCCATGCCGCCGACTACCTCCGAGGGACCATCACCGAATGAGCAGCCCCAGCGCCCCCGTCGTCGGCATCGTCATGGGCTCCGACTCCGACTGGCCCGTGATGGAGGAGGCGGCGAAGGCCCTCGACGAGTTCGAGATCCCGTACGAGGTGGATGTCGTCTCCGCCCACCGCATGCCGCGCGAGATGGTCGCGTACGGCGAGAACGCGGCGCCCCGCGGCCTCAAGGCGATCATCGCGGGCGCCGGCGGCGCCGCCCACCTCCCGGGCATGCTGGCCTCCGTCACCCCGCTGCCGGTGATCGGCGTGCCGGTCCCGCTCAAGTACCTGGACGGGATGGACTCGCTGCTCTCGATCGTCCAGATGCCCGCGGGCGTGCCTGTGGCCACCGTCTCCGTCGGCGGCGCCCGTAACGCCGGGCTGCTGGCCGCCCGCATGCTGGCCGCCCACGACCCCGAACTGCTCGCCCGGATGCGCGACTTCCAGGAGGAGCTGAACGAGCAGGCCACGCAGAAGGGCAAGCGGCTGCGGGCCAAGGTGGAGAGCGCGGGGTCGTTCGGCTTCGGGAAGTAGCGGACTTCGGGAAGTGACGGGCGTCGGGGAGTGACGGATTCCGGGAAGTGACGGATTCCGGGAGGTGACGGGCTTCGAGGAGTGACGGGCTTCGGGGAGTAGCCGGAGGGTCACGGGGCGCCGCTGCCCGTGGCCCCGTGACTTGGCGCGGGCCTCGTAAGAGGATGGGGCAATGACCGACCGACTCGCGCAAGCCCGTGCCCTGCTGGCCGCCCACCCCGTCGTCGACGGCCACAACGACCTCCCGTGGGCCCTGCGCGAGCAGGTCCGCTACGACCTGAACCAGCGCGATATCGCCCTCGACCAGCGCGCCCACCTCCACACCGACATCCCGCGGCTGCGGGCGGGCGGCGTGGGCGCGCAGTTCTGGTCCGTCTACGTCCCCTCGCGCCTGAGCGGCGACGCCGCGGTCAGCGCCACGCTCGAACAGATCGACGTGGTGCGGCAGCTGGCCGACCGCTACGGCTCCGATCTGCGGCTCGCCCGTACCGCCGACGACATGGAGGCGGCGCGGGCCGAGGGCCGGATCGCCTCCCTCATGGGGGCGGAGGGTGGCCACAGCATCAACTGCTCGCTCGCCACCCTGCGCGCGCTGTACGAACTCGGCGTGCGCTATATGACGCTCACGCACAACGACAACACCCCCTGGGCGGACTCGGCGACCGACGAGCCGCGCGCGGGCGGCCTCACCCGCTTCGGCGAGGAGGTCGTCCGGGAGATGAACCGGCTCGGCATGCTCGTCGACCTCTCGCATGTCTCGGCGGACACCATGCGGGACGCGCTGCGGGTGTCCGACGCCCCCGTCGTCTTCTCGCACTCCTCGTCGCGCGCCGTATGCGACCACCCGCGCAACATCCCCGACGATGTGCTGGCCCAGCTGCCCGCCAACGGCGGTGTGGCGATGGTCACGTTCGTCCCGAAGTTCGTCCTGCCACAGGCCGTGGCGTGGACGCGGGCGGCGGAGGAGAACCTGCGCGCCCACGGCCTGGACCCGCTGGCCACCACGCCCGAGGCGATCAAGGTCCACCAGGCGTACGAGGAGGCCAACCCCCGCCCGGTGGCCACGGCCGCCACCGTCGCCGACCACCTCGACCATATGCGGGAGGTGGCGGGCATCGACCACCTCGGCATCGGCGGCGACTACGACGGCACGCCCTTCGTCCCCGTGGACCTCGCCGATGTCGCGGGCTATCCGAACCTGATCGCCGAACTGCTGGAGCGCCGCTGGTCCGAGGCCGACCTGGCCAGGCTGACCTGGCAGAACGCGGTACGGGTGGTACGCGACGCGGAGGCGGTGGCGCGCGACCTCGGCACCCACCGGGGGCCGTCCCTCGCGACGATCGAGGAGCTGGACGCGGCGGGTGCCTGACGGCGGCGGGCGCCTGAGGGCGCCCGCCGCGGCTGAGTGGTTACGCGGCTGAGTGGTTACGCGGTGCGGTGGCTGCGCGGCGGGGCGCCCGCGCGGCCGGGGCTACGCAGGGGAGGGCTACGCGGCGGGGACGGCTAGGGGGCTATACGGTGGGGCGGCCCAGCGCCCGGTAGGTCCAGCCGGCCTCGCGCCACCGCTCCGGGTCGAGCGCGTTGCGCCCGTCCAGGATCCGGCGCTCCGCGACCGCCCCGCCCAGCGCCGCCGGGTCCAGCTCGCGGAACTCGGCCCACTCGGTCAGATGCAGCACCGCGTGCGCGCCCTGCGCGGCCTCCAGCGCGCTGGGCGCGTAGGCGAGGGTCGGGAAGAGGGCGCGCGCGTTGTCCATGCCCTTGGGGTCGAAGACGGTGACCTGGGCGCCCTGGAGGTGGATCTGGCCCGCGACGTTGAGCGCGGGGGAGTCCCGTACGTCGTCCGAGTCCGGCTTGAAGGTCGCCCCCAGCACCGCGACGCGCTTGCCGAGGAAGCTGCCGCCGACGGCCTCGCGGGCCAGCTCGACCATGTGGCCGCGCCGCCGCATGTTGATCGAGTCGACCTCGCGCAGGAAGGTCAGCGCCTGGTCGGCGCCGAGCTCGCCGGCGCGAGCCATGAAGGCCCGGATGTCCTTGGGCAGACAGCCGCCGCCGAAGCCGATCCCGGCCCGCAGGAACTTCTTTCCGATCCGCTCGTCATGGCCGATGGCCTCGGCCAGCTTGACCACATCGCCGTCCGACGCCTCGCAGACCTCGGCCATGGCGTTGATGAACGAGATCTTGGTGGCGAGGAAGGAGTTCGCCGCGGTCTTCACCAGCTCGGCGGTCGGGAAGTCGGTGACGACGAACGGCGAGCCTTCAGCGAGCGGCGTCTCGTAAACCTCGCGCAGCAGCTTTTCCGCACGGTCACTCGTCACGCCGACCACGATGCGGTCCGGGTGCAGGGTGTCCTGTACGGCGAAGCCCTCGCGCAGAAACTCCGGGTTCCAGGCCAGCTCGGCGTCCGCCCCCGCCGGGGCCAGCTCCGCCAGCCTGGCCGCGAGCCGGACCGCGCTGCCGACCGGGACGGTGGACTTGCCCACGACCAGGGCCGGGTGGCGCAGATGCGGGGCGAGCGAGTCGATGGCGGCGTCGACGTAACTCATGTCACAGGCGTACTCGCCGTGCTTCTGCGGAGTGTTCACACAGACGAAGTGGATGTCGCCGAACTCGCCGACCTCCTCGTAGGAGGTGGTGAAGCGCAGCCGCCCGGTCGATCCCTCGAACCCCGGGACATGCCGCCGCAGCAGTTCCTCAAGACCCGGTTCGTACATCGGCGCCTTGCCGGCCGTGAGCTTCGCGATCTTCTCCGGGACCACGTCCAGACCCAGTACCTCGAAGCCGAGCTCGGCCATGGCCGCGGCGTGCGTGGCGCCCAGGTAGCCGGTGCCGATCACGGTGATCTTGAGGGCCATGCGTGCTCCTGTAGGCGTGCGGGCGGGATGCGCTGCCTGAGCATAGTCGCGCCCGCGCACGAGCTGAGATCCGCTGTCCCCTTCCCGCGCAGCTCCCTGCCCCTCTCACTGCCGTCCGCTGTCGGCAAAGTCACCTGTACCTGATCAGGACGGCGCTCTAGAATTCAGTTACTTAACGGTAGTTAGCACTCAGGGGAGTGAGAAGATCTTGGCGAGTTCCGTGGACTTCGACCTGTACCGGCCGTTGGAGGAGCACGACATGCTCCGCGAATCGGTGCGCTCCCTCGCCGAGGCGAAGATCGCCCCCCATGCCGCAGAGGTCGACGAGGAGGCCCGCTTCCCCCAGGAGGCGCTGGAGGCCCTGGTCGCCAACGACCTGCACGCGGTGCACGTACCCGAGTCGTACGGCGGCGCGGGCGCGGACGCCCTCGCGACCGTGATCGTCATCGAGGAGGTGGCCCGCGTCTGCGCGTCCTCCTCCCTGATCCCCGCCGTCAACAAGCTGGGCTCCCTCCCGGTGATCCTCTCCGGCTCCGAGGAGCTGAAGAAGAAGTACCTGGCGCCGCTGACCAAGGGCGACGCGATGTTCTCCTACTGTCTGAGCGAGCCGGACGCGGGCTCCGACGCGGCCGGTATGAAGACCAAGGCCGTGCGCGACGGCGACCACTACGTCCTCAACGGCGTCAAGCGCTGGATCACCAACGCCGGGGTCTCCGAGTACTACACCGTCATGGCCGTGACCGACCCCGACAAGCGCTCCAAGGGCATATCCGCCTTCGTCGTCGAGAAGTCCGACGAGGGCGTGTCCTTCGGCGCCCCCGAGAAGAAGCTCGGCATCAAGGGCTCCCCGACCCGCGAGGTCTACCTCGACAACGTCCGGATCCCCGCCGACCGCATGATCGGCGCCGAGGGCACCGGCTTCGCCACCGCCATGAAGACCCTCGACCACACCCGTATCACCATCGCCGCCCAGGCCCTCGGCATCGCCCAGGGCGCCCTGGACTACGCCAAGGGCTATGTCCAGGAGCGCAAGCAGTTCGGCAAGCCGATCGCCGACTTCCAGGGCATCCAGTTCATGCTCGCCGACATGGCCATGAAGCTCGAGGCCGCCCGCCAGCTCACCTACGCGGCCGCCGCCAGGTCCGAGCGCGTCGCCGCCGGAGCCGGGAAGGAAGACCTCACCTTCTTCGGCGCCGCCGCCAAGTGCTACGCCTCCGATGCCGCCATGGAGATCACCACCGACGCGGTCCAGCTCCTCGGCGGCTACGGCTACACCCGTGACTACCCGGTCGAGCGCATGATGCGCGACGCCAAGATCACGCAAATTTATGAAGGCACGAATCAGGTCCAGCGGATCGTGATGGCCAGGAACCTGCCCTAGCGCCCATACCGGTACCCCGGTCGCGCGCCCGGCGACCGGCGGAACCAGCCGCTGCCCCCGGTCGTCGAAGCGCCACATTGATGCGGAAACTACGCGGTGGGGGCAGTCATGGGCAGAGTGCGCGCGGGGGCACTGGTGTTGTTACTGGCGTTGGGCGCGGTGGCGTGCGGTGGGGACAGTGGCTCGTCGGGGGAGCCGCCGGCCGAGAAGCGGCTGAAGGCGCGGAAGCAGGAGGGCGAGCGCTGGGAGGAGGGGCCCAAGCACCCCAAGGTGCATGTGGCGTATCCGTACGACATGCCGGGCCACTGCGGCATCGCATGGGCGACCTTCGGCGGACGGACCTGGAAGATCTCCGGAGTCGGCCCCGGCATCGGCAGGCGGGTCGAGGGTGATGCCCCGGAGGGGGCTGACGCGCTCGCGGGCTATATGACGCTGATGGCGAAGGACGAGGCGGTGTTCGAGGCGGCGGGTTTCCCGCCGGTGTACTTCACGGCGACGAAGGAGACCGCGCCCAGCTGCGACTGAGGGGTATCAGGGGCGGTCGAGGCGGTGCTCGGCGCGGAGGCGGAGCGTCCGCTCGGGGTCGCGCTTCAGGTTGGCCGTGAGGGGGGCGCGGCGCCCGGGGCATCGTGGCTGTGCCCGTTAATTCCTTCAGCATTTGAGTGGATTCGGCCTGCGCGCGCGCCTGAGGCGATAACAATGTGTGCATGGTTGACGACTGGAAGCGACACCTTGATGCGCTTCACGAAGAGTTGGTCCGCCGCGACGACCCCGTCGCGTGGGTGACTGAGGCCGACGCGGTGAACGCTTCGCGGCGGTACCCGTACATGGCACTGCGTGGGCCTGTCTTCGGTATTGCCGTGCAGGAACCCGCCGTCGGTCCGGACTGGCGTCTGCTGTTGCCGGTCGTGGACGGGATGCCCCAGCAGGCCCGGGACGGGCTGCACTCGCACCTGTGGTTCAAGGCCAAGGACGACACCGACGACCCTGCCGTACGACGCGAACTATTGGCGGCCGTGGCCGTGCTGGAGCGCGAGCCGGTCAACGACGTGGAGGTCCTCGGTGTGCGCTACCGGGTGGTACGGGGAGACGAGTTCGCGCGCAGCGGGGAGGACGGGCTGGAGCCGCCCCGCCCCACCGACAGGGAACCGGCCGACAGAACCTGGGGCGTACACAGCAGGACGCCCTCGCCGGACACGGGCTTCGTCCTCGACCCCGGCCAGGACGGCGGCCTGAGCGCAGGCGCCTTGAAGCTGGGACTGCGCGATTTCGCCTACGCCGACTCCGACTCCCGATTCCCGGCCGAAGTACGCGCGGACTCAAAAGGGGCAGTCGCCGCCTATCCGGATATTGTCCTGCTCCCTGTCGGCTTCGGCGTGGTGGAACGCGATGAGAAGTGGTGGCGGCCACGTGGTGCCATGATGGCCACCCCGCACGAGGCACGGGACCTGCTGTACGGCGCGATGACGGATACCTGGCCTGTGCTCTACCAACTCGACGAGCATGAGAAAGCCGAGTACATCAAGGCGGCCGAGGAGTTCAAAGCCGCCGGCCACGCCAATGATGCGCGCGTGGGCGACCGCCTGTACCGCATCTGCCGTATCGAACGGCTGGTCCGCTGCGGTCCGGACGGGCCGGAGCCACCGCGCCGCACAGACGTTGACGAATACGGTCCTTCGAAGATGCATCCGACGATGAGCGAGGACGGCAGTCTCCACTACGACTGATCCTCCGCACTGTGTAACGGGTGCCTGCCCTGAAGGGCCGGTCTTTTCAGGGGCGGTCCAGGCGCAGGCGCTCGGCTCGTGGCAGACCCGCGACCACCAGGTCGTACGAGTCCTCGATGAGCTCTCGCACCAGCCGGTCCGGAAGCTCCGCGTCGACCGTCACCGTGTTCCAGTGGCGCTTGTTCATATGCCATCCCGGAACGATCAGCCCGGGGTGCTCGGCGCGGAGACTGATCGCCTGCTCCGGGTCGCACTTCAGGTTCGCCGTGAGGGGGCGCGCGTCCAGGGTCGTCAGGGCGAACATCTTGCCGCCGACCTTGTAGACGGAGACTTCCGGGACTCTGGGGAAGGGGAACTCCTCCACAGCCGCGTTGAAGGAGAGGCAGAAGGAGCGAAGCTGCTCGGGGGTCACTCCGGTGTCTCCTCGTGCCTCGACTGGTGCGTGCGCTGTCTCCACCGATGTTGTCACGCGGCACCGACAATCGTGCCGCCGTCCGACCAGCAGCCGGTTGAGCAGCTCTCGGTGCGTCTGAAGGACTCCCACGGCACGAGGTCAGTGGGACGTTAGTGGCTCGGCGGCCGGGTGGCAGTGGTGCGGCAGCGGAACGTCAGCGGGGGTCGACAGGCTTGAGCCGTACCGAGCAGGACACACCGGAAACGACCTCGTCCCGCAGGGGGGAACCACCATGTCGATCGCCACCTTCGCCGCCCGCCGCGCCCGCACCCTGCGGCTGGCCGCCGCCGGCCTGGCCGCCGTCGCCGCTTTCACCCTCACCGCCTGCAACAACAACGAGGGCACCGGCGGCCAGGACCAGGGCAAGCCCGACGCCTCGTCCTCCGCTCCGGCCGACCAGAACGCCGACAACGCCGGGCAGGAGATCGGTCCCTGCGACGTCAACAAGGTGACATTCGGCCTCAAGAAGGTTGAGCGGCCGGTCAACTTCATGGTGCTCGAGGTCAACAACCACGCGGGTGTGGACTGCTCGATGCCCGGCTTCCCCCGGCTGCGGTTCGACAACGCCGACGCCCCCGTCCTGGACTACGACGAGAGCAAGCCCCAGTCCGTCCCCACCCTCGCCCCGGGCGAGACCGCCTACGCGGGAATCAGCACCTCGTCCGCCGACGGCTCGGGCAAGAACGGCCACAAGGTCACCTCCCTGGAGGTCTACCTCGACGGCTCCGACGACCACAAGTCCGTCGAACTCCCCGGCGGCTCCGTCTACCTCGACGACAGCGCCCGGGTCACCTTCTGGCAGAGCGACCCGACCAAGGCTCTCAACTAACCCCCCCCGGCCCATAGACCCGGGGAGCCGTCTCCCCCCGGCTCCCCGCCCCGATGGCCCCCGCCCCCGCGGGGGCCATCGGTTTTCCCGCGGAGCAGGGCGGAAGCCGGCGTTCTGCCCGGCTGCTAGCATCCCGTTTGATTTCGCCTCGGGGTGAGGAGCGGTGATGGGGGACGGCCAGGTCGTTTATGAAATCAGCGGCGTCACGAAGAGATTCGCCGGCGCCGATCGGGCGGCCAACGACGATATTTCGTTCAGCATTGAACAGGGCGAGTTCTTCGGCATGCTCGGCAGCAACGGCGCCGGGAAAACCACCCTGATCAAACAGATGGTGGGACTGCTCAGGAGCAATTCGGGCGGCATCCGGCTCTACGGCGAGGGCGTGCTCGCCGACCCCGTCTTCACCAGTATGCGGGTCTCGTACATGCCCCAGACCGCGTTCGCCCTCAACAGCCTGACGGCCGCCGAGGCGATCTATGTCACGGCGCATCTCAGAGGGCTCGGGCGGCGGGAGGCCAGGCGCCATCGGGACGCGCTCATCGAGCGGCTGGACATCGGGGCGATACGGAACAAGGCCGCCCGGCGGATGTCCGGCGGGGAGCGGCGGCTGCTTCAGCTGGCGGTGGCGCTGGTGGCCGATCTGCCCGTGCTGATCCTCGACGAGCCGACGAACGAGCTGGACCCGGCGCGCCGGCGCATGGTCTGGGACCTGCTGCGCGAACTCAACCACGAACAAGGGCAGACCATCGTCCTGATCACCCACAACGCGCTCGAGGCCGAGCAGGTGATCGAGCGGGTGGGCATCCTCCGTGAGGGCAGGCTGGTGGCCGTGGGGCGGCCGGCGGAGCTCAAGAGCGGGCTGGCCAAAACGCTGAGCGTGTATCTGACCCTGCGCGAGGGGATGGCCGCCGAACTGCCCGACTACCTCCAGGTGCAGAGCCGGCACCGGGGCAAGGTGGTCGCGCAGGTCTCCCGTACGGATGTCGCGCGGCTCACCGCCGACCTCGATCTCGACGAAGTCCTGGAATTCCGCCTGCAGTCCAAGACGCTGGAGGAGGTGTATTTTGAGTACGGAAACTGAGGAAACTGAGAGAAGCGAGAGAAGCGAGGGAAGCGAGGTAATCGGGCGCAAGCCGCTGCCGTTTCATCAGGCGGTATGGACCCTGTTTCTGGTGCAGCTCTCCAACTGGCGGTGGTCCTGGCAGGGAATGGTGATCACCGGCATGGTGGCGCCCATCCTCACCCTGGCCGCGATGGGGGTCTTCGCCAAGGAATCGGGCGACCAGTCGGTGCATCAGGTATTCGTCGGCAGTCTGACCCTGGCGCTGCTTTTCGAGACGCAGAACAAGGTCGCCTCGAACTTCGCCTTCATGAAGTTCAATGACGCATTCGCCTTCTACGCCGCACTGCCGGTGCGCCCGCAGGCGCTCATCGTCGCCACGGCGGCCGCGTTCACCCTGCTGGCGCTGCCCGCGCTGGTGTGCACCACGCTGTTCGGCGTGCTGATCCTCGGGCTGGACGTCAGCCTGTCGCCGCTGGCCGTTCCGGTGCTGCTCGCGGTGGTCCTGCCGTTCGTCGGCTACGGCGCATGGCTCGGGAGCCGGGCGAACGGCCCGGAGGAGGCCGGTTCGCTGAGCCTGCTGTCCGTCCTGGCCATGGTCTCGCTCGGGCCCGTGGCCGTCCCGGCCCATCTGCTGCCGGACTTCATGGTCTGGATCGGCTGGGCGAACCCCGCCTTCTACGCCTCTTCGCTGCTCCGGCAGGTGTTCTTCGGCCCGGTCGGCGGCACGACGGCTGTCTACTTCGGTGTGCTGCTCGGTTATCTGCTGCTCATGTGGGTGCTGAGCAGTAAGCGGATAGCCGGATTCGGCGGCACGTCGGAGTCGTAGCCGACGCACTCCCGTACCGCGCACCAGCAAAGTGGAACGGCTGCCGCACCGGATCAGGTGCGGCAGCCGTTTATGTTCCACGGAGCCTCGGCTCGCGAGGTGGCCTCACTTGCTCGAGACGGTCACCTTCTCGTCGTTCTTCAGCTCCTCCACCAGCTGCTTGACCTTCGGCATGTCCCACTGCACCGCGCTGCCCTTGGAGGTGGCCAGGCCGGGGTTGGAGACGGGCATGTTCATCTGCTTGCCGTCACCGCCGGAGACGCTCTTCATCGCGAAGAACATGTCCTTCACGTCCCACAGGCTCATGTCCTTGTCCACGATCAGCGAGTCCAGGCCCGCGCCCATGGTCGGGTAGAGCTTGAAGGGGTTGAGGACGGTGCTCGGCGTGGCGGCCTTGTTGGCCAGCGCGGACAGGAACTTCTGCTGGTTCCTGGTGCGGTCCAGGTCGCCGCCGGCCAGGCCGTAGCGCTGGCGGACGAAGGCCAGCGCCTCCGTGCCGTTCAGCGTCTGCTTGCCCTTCTTCAGGTTGGTGCCGGCGTGCTTCTCCTTCATGTCCTGCGGGACGTCGATCTCCACGCCGCCGACCGAGTCGACGATCTTGGCGAAGCCGTCGAAGCCGATCTCCGCGTAGTGGTCGATGTGCAGGCCGGTGTTGTACTCGACCGTGCGGACCAACAGCTCGGGGCCGGCCATCGAGAAGGAGGCGTTCAGCTTGTTCTGCGAGTTCTGGTACCGCTTGCCGGTGTCCGGGCCGGTGAAGGCCGGAATGGTGACCCAGGAGTCACGGGGCAGGCTGACCATGGTGTTTCCGTTGTCACCGACGTGCAGGATGATGATCGAGTCGGTGCGGCGGCCGTCGGCGGAGCCGGTGTGCAGCTTCTTCTTCTCGTCGTCGGACAGGCCCTCGCGGCTGTCCGAGCCGACGATCAGATAGTTGGTGCCCTTGCCGCCGTCCGGCCGGTCCTCGACCTTGCTGAGGTCCACCTCGCGCCGGAGCTTGGAGTCGGCCCAGAAGTACGTGCCGACGCCGACCGCGAGCAGCAGCACGAGGAAGGTGATCAGGCCGATGGTTATCCGGCGCTTCCAGTTCTTGGGCCGGGCCGCCCGCGGGGCGCCGCCGTGGCCGCCCGGTCCACCCGTTCCGCCGGGCCCGCCCGGGTCGCCGGGGCCGCCGCGGCCGTAGACCTGACCGGTGTTGTAGCCGTTGTCGGCGTGGCCGCCGCGGTCGTCGTAATCGTCGTAGTCCTGTGCCTGGTGCGGGACGGCGCGGCGCGGCGACAGATCAGGGGGGAGTGGCGGCTCGGCCTGCCGCGGCGGGCCTCCGACGCCCTGGCCCGCGCGCCGCACTTGCGGCATGGCGCGGGCGCCTTCCGGTTCGGCGCTGCCGCTGCCGCTGCCGTACCGGTCCCTGCGGTCGCTCGTCCACCCGTCGGGCCAATCATTCATGAAGGGAAGTGTGCCTTCCCGGGTCGGTCGCCTTACAGGGCGGGTGCCGGATCGGGGCACGGCTGTTGCAGACCTGATAAGAATCCCCCCGGCATATGGTTGAGGCCATGACCATTCAGGCCTCGAACCCGGAGTCAGACATTCCGGGTAAGCCCACGTCCGCCGCACGCATCACCCTCTCTCACATCATGACCGGCAGTGACACCAATCTCCTCGGCACCGTGCACGGCGGCGTGATCATGAAATTGGTCGATGACGCGGCAGGGGCGGTCGCCGGGCGCCACTCCGAGGGCCCCGCCGTCACGGCCTCGATGGACGAGATGGCCTTTCTGGAGCCGGTCAGGGTCGGGGACCTCGTCCATGTGAAGGCCCAGGTGAACTGGACCGGGCGGTCCTCGATGGAGATCGGGGTGCGGGTGATGGCCGAGCGGTGGAACGAGTCCACCCCCGCGACCCAGGTCGGCAGCGCCTATCTGGTCTTCGCGGCCGTCGACGCCGACGGCAAGCCGCGCCTCGTACCGCCGGTCATACCGGAGACCGGGCGGGACAAGCGGCGCTACGAGGAGGCCCAGATCCGGCGTACGCACCGGCTCGCCCGGCGCCGCGCGATCAAGGAGCTGCGCGCCCAGCGGGCCGCGGAGGGCATCGGGGACGTCTGAGGCGCCCCTGTGCCGTGGTTGCCCCCGACAGGCGCAACGGTGCGTGATCGCGTGCTTACCCGTGGTTCGTACAGTGGGCGCATGCTACGCCTTCCCCGCGCCGGTTCGCTGGCCGTCATCCACATCCCGGCCACCCTGCTGTTCGTCGCCGTCGGGCTGATGGTCGGCGGGACGGTCATCAACGCGGGCGGACTCGTCACGCTGACGGTCAGGCCCGTGCGCACCGTCACCCCCGAACCCAACCCCACTTGGTCCACCACGCCGGGCCAGGCGCCGGTCACGCCGGCCCCGACGGCCACCGACGTCATCCCGACCTCGCCCCCGACGTCACCGCCGACGTCCCCTCCGACCGGCGGCCCCGATACGAACTCACCGGGGCCCCAGGAGTCACCGCACCAGCCCGAGCAGCCACAGCCCCAGCAACCCAAGCCGGACCAGCCCCAGCAGCCCCAGCAGCAGCCGCAGGGCGGGCAGCCGAGGGCGCTCTGGCGGCCCGCCGCCCTGCACAGCGCGGCGGCCCTGCCCGGGGCGCGGCAGGGCACCGGGCAGGGCGGGACGACGCTCCAGGCCAATGTGCCGGCGATCGCGACGGCCCTGGTGGGCCTGTGCACCCAGATCCTGGCCCTGGTGACTGCCCTGATCGGGCTGTACGTGGGCGGGCGGCGGGCCCGTGCGGCCACCCGGGGAGAGCCACAGCCCGCAGGGCCTCACGACACCAGCCCCCTCCGCAACACCGGCACCGTCCGCACCCCTAAAGGCAGGCGACCTCGGCGCCGCTGACCGCCCTGCCCGCGCCCTTCTCCGCCGCGGGGTCCTCGGCCCGCACCGGGTGCACCGCCCGGAAGTCCGAGCCCAGCGTGACCCGCAGCACCGACCCCTGCCGCGCCACCGGCTTCAGCCGGGCGCCGGGCAGGGCGGCGGCCAGGGTGCGCACCGAGCGGTTCCAGATCGGGTCGTACTCGATCAGCGTGCGCCGCACCGCCGAGGACCTGGCGTCCGCCGGGGCTCCGGTGGTGGCGAAGCCCTGGGTGCGCAGCGCGCGGAGGGTGCGCCGGGCCAGGCCCGTGGTGCTGGTGCCGTTGAACACCCGGACGCGGACCTGGGCGGGCGGCACGTCGACCGGGGTGGCCCGCAGCCGCTTCCGGCGGTGGACGGCGAGCGGGCGGTCCTCGCGGAGGGCCTGGAACAGGCGCGCGGCCCGCACCCGGTCCCAGCGGAGCGTCGAGCCGAGGCCCCTGACCGGGGTGCCGGGCAGCTGGACCGGGACCGAGACGAACTCCGAGGACTCGACGGTGAAGCCGCGCATGGCCTGGCCCAGCGCGACCATGTCGGCCGCGCCGAAGCCGCGGTCGGCGCGGACCGAGCCGAACAGGGTGGCCGCGACCCGGCCGAACTTCACCGGGTTCAGCAGGGTGCCGCTGCCGGTCACCTGGTGGATGACGGCGGCCAGGAACCGCTGCTGGCGGCGGATCCGGCCCAGGTCCGCGGCGCCGTCGAGATGCCGGGAGCGTACGTACTGCAGCGCCTGGCCGCCGTCCAGGGCATGGGTGCCGGCCGGCAGGTTCAGACCGGTGTAGGGGTCCTTGAGCGGCCGGGTCGTACAGACCGTGACCCCGCCCACCACGTCCACGGTCTTCATGAAGCTGGTGAAGTCCACTTCCAGGTAGTGGTCGATGTGCACCCGGGTCATATGCTCCACGGTGCGTACGGTCAGGCTGGGGCCGCCCTCGGCATAGGCGGCGTTGAGCTTCTGATGGTGCGCGGGGCGCACCCGGCCCGACGGTGTGGTGTACGCGGGGATCCGGGCGTACGAGTCGCGGGGGAGGCTGACCACGCTGGCGCGGTCCCGGTCGGCGGACAGATGCACCAGCATGATGGTGTCGGTGCAGTGGCAGGGGGCGCCGCCCAGCCGGTAGCGCCGCTTCTGCGCGCGGGTGATCTTGTCCCGGCCGTCGGTGCCGACGACCAGGATGTTGACGCCCCGGTCGCTGTCCATGGGCCGGTCGTCGAGGCCACCGAACGCGTCGACCCGGTGGATACCGGACTCCAGCTCGGTGACCAGCAGATGTCCCACGCCGCCGGCGAGCAGCACCAGGGCGGCGGCGCCCGAGACGATCCGCAGGCCCCAGCGGGGCCGGGAGGGCTGCCGGGGGCGCGGCGGGCGGGCCGGTGCACTCACTGCGGGGGACCTCCGTGACGGCGAGGGGCCTGATGGGTCTGCGGGGCGGTCTGGTGGGTCTGCGGGGCAGGCGACGGACCTGGCGGGGGACGGCGGGGGACTGCGGGGCACAACCGCGGACACCGTAGGGCCATACGATGAGCGGAGCGGCGGCCCCACGCCGCCCGCCCCGCCCGCTGCCACCCGGGCGGCGCGCTCCGGTGTCCCCCATTCGCGGTAACGTGGCCTCTCGAAATTCGACAACCGCAGCTTTTGGGGGACCTCCCCCCGACCCCCGAGGTGCCATGCCCCCGCATCAGCTCCCGGCCGTCTCCGTGATCATGCCGGTGCTCAATGAGGAACGTCATCTGCGCAACTCCGTCCGGCACATCCTGGAGCAGGAGTACGCCGGGGAGCTGGAGGTGGTGATCGCCCTCGGCCCGTCGACGGACCGTACCGACGAGATCGCCGCCGAGCTGGTGCGCGAGGATCCGCGGGTGCATACGGTGCCCAACCCCACGGGCCGCACCCCCGCCGCCCTGAACGCCGCGATCAAGGCGTCCCGTCATCCGGTGGTGGTGCGGGTCGACGGCCACGGCATGCTGTCGCCGAACTACATCGCGACCGCGGTGCGGCTCATGGAGGAGACCGGCGCGCAGAACGTCGGCGGCATCATGCACGCCGAGGGCGAGAACGACTGGGAGCGCGCCGTCGCCGCCGCCATGACCTCGAAGATCGGCGTGGGCAACGCCGCCTTCCACACCGGCGGCGAGGCGGCCCCGGCCGAGACCGTGTACCTCGGGGTGTTCCGCCGTGAGGTGCTGGAACAGCAGGGCGGCTACAACGAGGAGTTCATCCGGGCCCAGGACTGGGAGCTGAACTTCCGGATCCGCGAGGCGGGCGGGCTGATCTGGTTCTCGCCCGAGCTCAAGGTCTCCTACCGGCCGCGCCCGAACGTACGGGAGCTGGCCAAGCAGTACAAGAACTACGGCCGCTGGCGGCATGTGGTGGCCCGCTTCCACCAGGGCTCGATCAACCTGCGCTATCTGGCGCCGCCGGCCGCCGTCGTCGCCATCGTGGCGGGCGTCGTGGTCGGCGCCGCGCTGACCCCGTGGGGGCTGCTGGTGCCTGGCGGCTATCTGGCGGCCATCGCGGCGGGCTCCGTCCCGGCCGGCAAGGGGCTGCCGCTGAAGGCCCGGCTGCTGATCCCGGTGGCGCTGGCGACCATGCACATGTCGTGGGGCTGGGGCTTTCTCACCAGCCCGCGCGCGCTGGCCAGGAAGGTCATCGCCAGCCGCCGCCCGGCGGTCACGACGAGCTGAGCCGCCCCGTTACGCGTACGCCGAAGGGGCCGGATCCAGGCGAACCTGGATCCGGCCCCTTCGGTTTGCTCAGCGGCGCGTGCTCAGAACGTGTAGTCGTCGTTGACGCTCATGCACTTCTTCTCCTCGCCGTTGGTCTTGTCCGCGATCTCGGGCGCCTTGTCCTCGGCGTCCGCCTCGGACTTCGGGAAGACCGTGCCCTCGCGCCAGTCGTTGCCGACGACCAGGGTCACCTCGGTGACCGACTTGGACTCCTTGACCGCGCTCTTCGGCAGCCCCAGCGCCTTGGCCACGGCCAGCGCGTCGCCCTGCTTGGCCTCGCCCGGGTAGCTGATGGTGGTGTCGGCCTGCGAGGTCAGCTGAGTGTTGGCCTCGGCCTTGGCGTAGCCGAGCCGGATCAGCTCATTGGTGATGTCGCCGGCCCGGCCGCCGACCGGTCCCAGGACGGTGGAGCCGGTGCCGTTCTGCACGACGACCGGGAGTTCGCCCTTGGGCCGGCTGGGGGCCGGGACCTTGTCCTTCTTCTTCTTGTCCTTGCCGTCCAGCGCGATGTCGTTGCGGACGAGCGAGAAGGTCTTCTCGGCGTCGCCGGGCTTGGGCACCGGGTACAGGGCGTCAGAGGGGCCGCGGTACTCCCACGGCATGGTGATCATCGTGGTCCGCTTGGTCGGCACCCGCTTGAGGTCGTTGCCCAGGTCGTAGAGCTTCTTGACGGTGCCGAGGCCGTGGTCGACGGTCAGCGAGTTGGTCGCGGCCTCCGCCAGGTCCATCAGCTGGCCCGGGTCGGAGAGCTTGGTGCCGGACTTGAGCTGCCGGATCATGGAGCTCATGTACATGTGCTGGGCCTTGGCCCGGCCGATGTCGGTGTTGTCCTCGAAGCCGTACCGCGTACGCAGCCACTGGAGGGCCTGGACGCCCTTGACCGGGTGGGTGCCCTTGGTCAGCCGCAGACCGGAGCCGTGGCCGCGGCTGTCGTGGGAGTAGATGTTCTTGTCCACGCACACCGGGACGCCGCCGATGGCGTCCGCCATGTCCACCACGCCCTTGAAGTCGACCATCATGAAGTGGTCGATGTAGATGCCGGTGAGCTCCTTCCAGGTGGCCACCGTGCAGCCGGGTCCGCCGTGCGTGAGCGATTCGTTGATCGGCGCGACCGTCTTCTCGTAGACCTCGTCGGTCTTGGGGTCCGTGCACTTGGGGATGGTGACCCTGGTGTCGCGCGGGATGCTGATCACCGTCATGTTGCTGCGGTCGGCCGAGACGTGCACCAGCATCTCCACATCGGCGAGCCCCTTGCGGCCGACGTCCTGCTTGGCGCCGCCGAGCTTCAGGTTCTCCTTGTCGTTACGGCTGTCCTGGCCGATCAGGAGGATGTTCAGGGGGGTCTGGCCCGCGGCGTTGGGCTCGGGTTTGGTGAGCTTGCTGTCGCCGAGGTCGAGCTCAGCCTTCTTGATGTTGCTGTTCAGGTGCTCGTAGTAGAGATAGCCCGCGCCGGCCGCGCCGACTATCAGCACGGCCAGGGTCAGCGCGGTCCAGCGAAGTATTCGCACACCTCTGCTCCTCTTGCGGCGCGGGCCCTTGCCCTTGCGGCGGCGTCCGCCGCCCGCGCCATCGGCCCGGGCGGCGCGCCGGGACGCCGCACGGCCGCCGGCCCCCGCCCCGGCGGCACTCGCGGTGTCCGTGGCTGCCTCGCCGCCCCTGGCCTCGGCGTCATGCGGCGCGCCCGCGCCGCTCTCCTCGCGCGGGGCGCGGTCCCCGCCACCGTCACGGGGTTCGGGCACCCGCCGACGGGAGCCCTCCCCCCGCACACTGCTCTGCCGCACCCGGCCTCCCCTGTTCATCAATGGTTCCGGCCGGATGGGTGAGAGTGCTCCGATGGCCGGCGGTGATTACTTCGCGCAGACGCTCTTGTCGTCCGCCTCGACTCTCTGAATGTCCTTCGGCGCCTTTGCCGGAGCGGTGATCGGTGTGTCGGCGCCCTTGAAGTCGGCACCGAGTGTGAGGGTCATCTCCGCCATGGGGGCGGCGTCCTTGGTGCCCTCCTTGAGGGCGGAGGCGGGCAGCCCCATGCTGTCGGCCAGCCGGCGCGCCTGGTCGGCCTGGTTCGGGGCGTACTCCAGCGTCGTCTTCTTCAGATTCGCCGAAGCGTTTCCGCCGTTGCTGGTGCGGAGCATCCCCTCGGTGTTCTGCATCCAGTCGACCGTCTCCTGGGCGGCGCCGATCTTCCCGCTGCCGTTGAGGACCTTCACCCGGACGTTCGCCGGCTCGGCCCTGGGGCCCTTGAGCTTGGCGGCCTCCTTGGCCTTGTCGGCCTTCTCCTTCTTCTTCACCTCGGTCAGCGACACATCCTGCCTGACCATGGCGAACAGCGGCTCGGCCTTGGCCTCGTTGAGCTTCACCGTGGCGCCGTCAGTGTTGTCGACCACCGGGACGGTGGCGAAGGTGACGTTCTTCAGGTCGACCTTGCTGAGGTTCAGCGCCAGGTCCTTGAGCTTGTTCACGGTGCCGATACCGGTGTCCACCGTGAGCGCCTTGGTGGCGGAGTTGGCCAGGTCCCACATCTTCGTGGGGCTGGTCAGGGTGCCGCTCGACTTCATCTTGCGCATCATCGAGCTGAGGAACTGCTGCTGGAGCTTGATCCGGTCCAGGTCGCTCTCGAAGCCGACGCTGTGCCGGGTCCGTACGAACGCCAGGGCCTGCTCGCCCTCGATGGTGTGCCGGCCCTTGCTCAGCTTGAGATGCGACTTGGGGTCGTCGATGTCCTTGCCCAGGCAGACCTCGACCCCGCCGACGGCGGAGGAGAGCGTCTTGACGGCGTTGAAGTCCGCCATCAGGAAGTGATCGATCTCCAGCCCGGTGAGCTTCTCGACCGTCGCCCAGGTACAGCTGGGGTCGCGCCCCTCCTGGCCGAGGCTGGTGTTGAAGCGCACCCCTTCCTCGCCCGGGATGGTCTTTTTGGTGCCGTCTTTCCTGGTGATGCAGTCCGGGATGTCGGTGATCATGTCGCGCGGGATGGACAGCGCGGTGGCGTTCGTCCGGTCCTTGGAGACATGGAAGAGGAGGGTGGTGTCGGCGTGGCCGACGCTACCCGCGTCGCCGTACCCCTCGTTGCCCTTGCCATCGCGTTTGTCGGTGCCGATGACCAGGATGTTCATCGGGCCGTCGCTGACCGCGGCGTTGTTCTCGCCGACGTCGACCTTCTTGATGTTGTTGTTGAGGTGCTGGTAGACGAGGTACGCCGCGACGGACCCGCCGACCAGGATGAAGGCGAGGGTGCCGCTGGTCCAGTACAGCACCTTCTTCGCCTTGGACTTCTTCGGCTTCGGCTTACGCCGACTGGTGGGTCCCGTCGGCTTCTCCGGCTTGCCCGCCGCTCTCCGCCGCCCGCGCGACGGCGTCGCCGCCGCCGAGGACGACGCCGTCGCCGGCGGCTCGGGCTCGGCGCGGCGACGGCTCCTGGGTCTGGGGGCCGGCCGTTCTTCGGGGGTGATATCCGCTGAATCCCCGGCAGGATTCAGCCGCAGCTCATAGCTGCCGGTGTTCGGGTCGAACACCCACTGATCGGCGGGATCAAAATCGTCCGCCTGCCCATGGCCTTGCGCGTCCACGGTCCCCTGAGTCCTCCGTTGGTGCCACGCGGCGCCTCCCCCTCAAGGCGCACCGGTCGATCGTTAAAAGGTAGTGCGCGGCCACCTGGTAAGCGCACTGGATCGCTCACACTATCCGTCCAGTTCAGCGTCAAGCGACGCCGGTGACAAATTCCACTTCCCTACAACTGGGCAATCTGCTCAATCCTTTCGAGATCTTTGAGGAACTGTTGAGCGTACCTTTTGGAGCTTTTATCGGCACATGTCATGTGCCGCGGTGGTTCCTTCGTACGGTGTGGACTTCCCGCTCTTGGGGTCGTCGCCGGAGGCGTGGGTGACCGCCTTGGCCACCGACACCGGGTGATCCAGGCGGAGTTGCCGAAACAGCCGGTCGGCATCGGGCTGGACCAGCTCATCGCGGTTTCGGTTGTAGGTGTAGGGCTGCCGCGGAATCGTGAGGAACCGGATCTTCTCGCGAGGGATGCTCCGCATGCCGCGCACCAGGTCGTACAGGTCCTTGAGCGAGCTCAGGCCCGGATCCGTGGTCAGCGAGGACGTCGCGGCGTCGAGCACCGGATACAGCCGGGTCGGATTGAGCAGCACACCATTGCTCTGCAACTTCTTCACAAGCGCGCCGAGGAATTCCTGCTGCCGCCCGATGCGCTCCGTGTCGCTGCCGTCACCGATGCTGTAACGCGCCCGGACATAGCCGAGGGCCTGCTCGCCGCGGAGCGTCTGGCGGCCCTCGGGCAGCCGCAGATGCGCCTCGCTGTCATCGATGGGGTCCTTCAGGCACACCTCGACGCCGCCGACCGCGTCGACCATCTTCTTGAAGCCGCTGAAATCCACGATCATGTGGTGATCGACCCGGATGCCGGTGAGCTTTTCGACGGTGCGGATCGTGCAGGCCGGCCCGCCGAATTCGAACGTCCAGTTGAATTGGGCGAACTTCGCCTTGCTGCGCGTCCCGTCCGCCTGGGTGCAGCTGGGGATGTCCACCATCAGGTCGCGCGGGATGGAGATGGCGGTGGCGCTCTTCCCGCCGGCCTGCAGATGCAGCAGAATCGTGGTGTCCGAGCGCTGGGTGCCGGTGTCCTTGCCGTACTTGCCGTTGCCCTTGCCGCCGCGGTTGTCGGAGCCGATGAGCAGGATGTTCTGTGCGTCCCTGACCAGCGCCACGGGCCGCTCGGCCGCGAACTTCCGCAGCTCGTTCTCAGTACGGGTGTCCGTCTTGATGTTGCCGTCGAGCCGTTCGTAGAGCCACCAGCCCACCCCGGCCCCGGACAGCACGAGCAGGGCCACCGCCAGCGCGAACAGACGCAGCCAGCGGCCCCGGCGTCTTCGTTTCGGCGTCTCTTCGGCGCTGTCCTCGGTGCCGTCTTCGGCGCTCTCCGCGGTGCTCTCCGCCGTCACGTCTGCGTCCTCCCACCCGTCCACCTCCTCGGCCGGGAGGAGCGGCATCGGCCCGTGCCGGGGCCGTGATTACCGGAACAGACATGCGAACCCCGCACATGGTTGTACGTAGCGTCGATCATCGCGCGGGGCGGGCGGCGGAGCCCGTGGGCTCGGCCCACGGGTCCGCCGGACGGGTGCAGGGGTCGGCGGGGTTTCTCCGGGGGAGTGGCCGCTACGGCGCTTCCTCGGGGCCGCTACGGCGCGGTCGCGGTGACCCGCTCGCTGGTCCGGCGCTCGGCGAGGCGGCCCTCGTCCAGCCGGTCCGGATGGCGGCACAGCACCACCGAGCCGCCCGTGGCCAGCGGCGCGTACAGCCCGTACGACAGCCCCTCCCAGGTGTCGTACGGCAGCCCGGACAGCATCCGGGAGCCGGGGCCGAGCCCCTGCCCGGCCGCGTCGGCGCGCGCCCGCTCCACCAGCTCCGCGGCCGTCAGCTGGAGACCGGCCACGGTGAGCGCGGGGGCGTACGGGTCCACCGGCGCGTACGGCGCGAAGCGGTCGCCCTGGCCGGGCACCTCCACGGCGTAGTCGGTGAAGCCCTCCGGCGGCTGCGGGAACCGCCCGCCCAGGGGGCGCAGCGCCAGCGCCACCCGCTCCCCGGAGCAGGCGCGCGCCGCCTCCAGCGTGTCGGGGCCGCTGACCACGAGGTCCGCGGCGGCCGGATCGCCGCCCACCTCGGCCACCACGCCCACGGAGGAGCAGGCCAGCAGCCACACCGCGGTCTGCCAGTGGGCGGGCAGCAGCAGCGCCAGCCGGTCGCCGGGCGCCGCGGCGAGGTCGCCCTGGAGGAGATTCGCGGTTTTCGCCACCCAATTGGCGAAGGTGGCCACGGAAAGTTCGACGCGCTCGCCGGTCGCGTCGTCGTAGAAGGTGACAAGCGGACGCGCCGGATCCGCGGCGAGCGCGGATCGCAGCAGGTCGGCGGGGGTGTGATCGGTAGCGTTCATCGGCGCCAGGGTACGCGGCGCCGGGGCGCGCCACGGGCGGTGCGGGGGGTCGTGGACGCCGGATTCCGGGCCCGGTCAACGCCTTCTCGAATGGACAGATTTGTTGGTTTATGTCCAGGCTTTTTTCCATGCGTGCATTTCTGGCATCTTCGATCGGCGTCGCGTGCACCGCCGCCCTCGCTCTCCCCCTCACCCTCAACCCGGCCCCCGCCCGCGCGGACCGCGTCGGCTCCGCCGACGGCAGCACCCAGTCGCTGCCGCTGCTCCCGCTGGGCGGCGGCGGCCTCGACCGGGGCGCGGCGATGTCGTCCGGCGCCGCGCTGGGGGTCGCGCCACGGAGCGTGCGGCCCTTCTCCCTCGTCGGCGTGGTCTGGGACGACGCCTCCGCGCGGCTGGGCGGCCAGGTGCAGGTCCGCACCCGCGAGGCGGCCACCGGTGCGTGGTCGGCCTGGCGCGACCTGGAAGCGCTCGACGACGACGCCCCCGACCCCGACTCGCCCGAGGGCGCCCGGAGCCGGCAGCACGGCGGCACCACGCCCCTGTGGGTCGGCGACTCCAACGGCGTCCAGGCCCGGGTCAGCCCCCGCGGCGGCTCCGGTGTGCTCTCCGCCCAGCCGGCCGGCCTGCCCTCCGGGCTCCGCCTGGAGCTCGTCGACCCGGGCCGTGGCCCCGCGACGCTCGCCCGGCCGCTGACCACCGACCCCAGCGCCGAGCCGAGTCCCGAGCCGAGCTCCGAGGCCGGCTCCGGGACCGGTTCGGACCCCAGTTCCGAGGCCAGTTCCGAGACCGGTTCCGATACCGGTTCCGAGACTGGCTCCGAGACCGGTTCCGAGACCGCGATGGAGGAGCCCCCGGCGGACCTCTCCGCGTCGCCCGAGGCCCCGCAGGCCGACCCGGACGACGCGTCGGCGCCCCCGGAGCCGGAGCCCTCCGAGCTCACCCCCGAACCCTCCACCGCGCCCCCGCTGGAGCTCCCCGAGGAGCCGCCCAACACCAGCTCGGCCCATCCGTACACCGCGCCGCGGCCCCGTATCGTCACCCGCGCCGGCTGGGGCGCCGACGAGAAGCTGCGTGAGAAGGGCCACCGCTACACCAAGACGGTCAAGGCCGCCTTCGTCCACCACACCGTGACGGGCAACGCGTACAGCTGCTCGCAGGCGCCGTCCATGATGCGGAGCATCTACCGCTACCACGTCAACAGCCTGGGGTGGCGTGACTTCGGCTACAACTTCGCCGTCGACAAGTGCGGAAACATCTACGAGGGCAGATCCGGGGGCGTGTCGAAGGCCGTTCAGGGCGCGCACACGATGGGATTCAACAAGAACAGCATGGGGATCGCGGTGCTTGGCACCTACTCCTCCAAGAAGCCCTCCAGCAAGGCCGTCAAGGCCGTGGCCAAGCTCACCGCCTGGAAGCTCGGCCTGTTCGGCCGGAACCCGAGCGGCACCACCCATCTGAAGTCGGCCGGCGGCAACAGATTCAAGAAGGGCACCAAGGCCAAGCTGCGCGTCATCTCCGGACACCGCGACGGCTACAACACCGAGTGCCCGGGCAACGCCCTGTACGCCAAGCTCGGCACCGTGCGCAGCACGGCCGCCCGGCTGCAGGGCCGCTGACCGCGTGGTCGGCGACCGCGGGGTCAGTGACCTCGGGGTCGCCGACCGCAAGGCCGCTGACCAGGCGCGGGCCGGGTACTCGGGGTCTGCATACACTGGCCGCCGACCCGGCGAGCCCCAGCAGGAAGCAGAGACGATACGTGACCACAGTGCCAGCGACGCCAGAAGCGATCCTCCTGGTCGGCGGCAAGGGCACCCGGCTGCGGCCGATGACGGTGAACACCCCCAAGCCGATGGTCCCGGCGGCCGGCGTCCCGTTCCTCACCCACCAGCTGGCGCGCGCCCGCGCGGCCGGAGTCGAGCACATCGTGCTCGCCACGTCGTACCTGGCCGAGGTGTTCGAGCCGTACTTCGGTGACGGCTCGTCACTCGGCCTGCACCTGGAATACGTGACGGAGCAGGAGCCGCTGGGCACCGGCGGCGCCATCCGCAACGTCGCCTCCCGGCTGCGCTCGGGCCCGGACGACCCGGTGCTCGTCTTCAACGGCGACATCCTCACCGGGCTCGACATACCCGCCCTCGTCGACACCCACCGCACCACCGGCGCCGATGTCTCGCTGCACCTCACCAGCGTCACCGACCCACGGGCGTACGGTCTTGTGCCGACCGACGCCACCGGGCGCGTCACCGCCTTCCTCGAAAAGCCGCAGACCGCCGAGGAGATCGTCACCGACCAGATAAACGCGGGCGCCTACGTCTTCAACCGCTCGGTGATCGACGCCATCCCGGCCGGCCGCCCCGTCTCCGTCGAACGCGAGACCTTCCCCGGCCTGCTGGCCGCGGGCGCCCATCTCCAGGGCATGGTCGACTCCACGTACTGGCTCGACCTCGGCACCCCCCAGGCCTTCGTACGCGGCTCCGCCGACCTGGTGCTGGGCCGCGCCCCCTCCCCGGCGGTGCCCGGCCGCTGCGGCGACCGGCTGATCCTGGACAGCGCGCAGGTGGCGCGCGATGCCAAGCTGACCGGCGGTACGGTCATCGGCCCCGCGGCCCGGGTGGGCGCGGGCGTCAGCATCGACGGCTCCACGGTGCTGGCCGGTGCGGTGGTGGAGGACGGGGCGCAGGTCCGCGATTCCCTCATCGGCGCGCGGGCCCGGATCGGGGCCCGTACGGTGCTGCAGGGCGCGGTGGTCGGGGACGGCGCGCTGGTGGGGCCGGACAACGAGCTGCGGGACGGGGTGCGGGTGTGGTGCGGGGCGGACATCCCGGCGGGGGCGGTGCGCTTCTCGTCGGACCAGTGAGGTCCAGCGAGGGCTTGTGCGGGCGTGTCGGCGCCGGGCCGTAGGCTGGCGGTGTGCCCGCCCACCGCAGTTGGACCCCCTCCGGTCCGTACGACCTCGCGCGCAACCTGAGCGTGCTGCGGCGGGGGCCGGGGGACCCGGCGTTCCAGGTGTCCGCCGACGGCGCCGTCTGGCGGGCCAGCCGCACCCCTCAGGGCGCGGGGACGATACGCCTCGTACGCCGGGGCGAGGCGGTCGAGGCGCAGGCGTGGGGGCCGGGCGCGGACTGGCTGCTGGAACATCTGCCCGCTCTGCTCGGCGCCGAGGACGACCCCGCCGCCTTCACTCCACGCCACCGCCTGGTGCACCAGGCACACCGCCGCCACCCGGGCCTCAGACTGATCCGCACCGGTCTGGTCCTGGAGTCGCTGATCCCCTCGATCCTGGAGCAGAAGGTCACCAGCGACGAGGCGTACCGGGGCTGGCTGCTGCTGCTGCAGCGCCACGGCGAGCCCGCGCCCGGCCCCGCCGAGCGGCTGCGCGTCATGCCGGAGCCGCGCGGCTGGGCGCTGATCCCGTCATGGGAGTGGCACCGGGCCGGGGTCGACGCCAAGCGCTCGTCGACCATCCTGCGGGCCGTACGGGCCGCCCGGCGGCTGGAGGAGGCCGCGGCCATGGATCTCGCCGCGGCCTCGGCCCGGCTCCAGGCCATCCCGGGCATCGGCCCGTGGACGGCGGCCGAGACGCTGCAGCGGAGCAACGGCACGCCGGACGCGATCACGGTCGGCGATCTGCACCTTCCGAAGATCATCGGCTATGCCCTCACCGGCGAGCACGGCACCGACGACGCGGCGATGCTGCGGCTGCTGGCCCCCTACGCCGGCCAGCGCCACCGCGCCGCCCGGCTGATCCTCCTCTCCGGCCGCGTCCCACCCCGCCGCGCCCCGCGCTTCTCGGTCCGGGACTTCCGGGCGATCTGAACTCGCGCCTACGGGTCAGGCGTCAGGCGTGCGCGTCGGGACCGCCGCCAATCCCCGGCACGCTGCACTCCGGGACCTTCGAGACCAGCCGGAACGACACCGACTTGGTCGCGTTGTCCTTGCCGAACTCCGCCACGATGAGCAGCGTCGCCCCGGCGACCCGCCGGCCGTCCGACCGGACGGTGTCGTCCGGGATCAGGTCCGGGTGGATGACGGCCTTCCCGGGGTCGGACGGAAACGTCAGCGCGTAGCCCGCGGTGGCCCAGGGGGCGTGGGGCGGCGCGCCCGTGGGGCAGTTCTCGTCCCCCTCCAGGGCGGCCGCCCGTACGCCCATCTTCTTCAGCTGCTGCTGGAGGCCGGGCAGGCCCTCGGGGCGGTTCAGATGCAGGATCAGGGAGCCGTCGTCCTTCTTGGTCACGGCGTACGCGGGCGAGCCGCCCGATCCGCTCAGCGCCGGCACGACCACCGCCGCCGCGGCGGCCGCCGCCACCGTCGCGACCGCGAGCGGGAGGCGAAGCCGGCGGGCAGGGGCCCGGGTGGCCGGAGCGGGAGCCGGGGCGGGAGCCTGGGCGGTGGCCATGGCCGACAGCTCCGCCGCCAGGCCCTGCTTGAACTGGGTGGGCGCGCTCATGAGACAACCTCCAGGGCGTGGCCTGTGCGTTCGGTATTTTCGGTGTGTTCGGTGATGGGCGGGCGTCCGGCGCGCAGCGCGTGCTTCGCGCGGTGCAGACGGACCCGCACGGTCGCCTGGTTGAGCCCGAGGGCCTGCGCGGCCTCGCGCGGGGTGAGGCCGTCGACGGCCACCAGATCGAGGACTTCGCGCAGCGGCTCGCTCAGCGCGCGGTGCCGCTCGACCAGTTCGCGCGCCGCCCGCTCCGCGTCGATCCGCTCCTCCAGCGCCGCGATGTCCTCCTCGTCCAGCAGCCGACGCCCGTTCAGCCGGGCCATCACCTGCTGTTCGCGGGCGCTGCCCCGGTAGTGGGCGGCCAGGACGTTGCGGGCGATGCCGTACAGCCAGGCGGCGGGCGCCCCGCGCTTCGGGTCGTACTGGCCCGCGGCCTCCAGCGCGGCGACGAAGATGTCGGCGGTGAGGTCGGCGGCCAGCTGCGGGCAGGTCGTGCGCCGGGTCACAAAGCCGAGGACGGCGTCGAAGTTCTCTTCGTAGAACACCGCGAATCCGGCGGCGTCCGGCCGGGGCGGCGCGGCCCGGCTCGCATGTCGTTCGGGCACGGCGGCCCGTTCGGGTATCGAGGGCACCCGTTCCTCCAACGTGGTCGGTGGACCCTTCACCCGCTACTTGGCGCGGCGGCGGCCAACCGTTACATCGGTTGCCGCCGCCGGGGTTGCATCCGGGGGTTATTGACTTGTGTGCAGGACCGTGCGGAACGTCACCGACACCCGGCGACCACGGGGGACCCGTCCGGCCACCCCGGGGTCGCTCTTGCGCGCGGCGATGGCATGCCGCCAGGCGTATCGGGCCGGACCGGCCATGACCAGCAGGCTGCCCGGCGCCAGCGGCACCGCCAGCTTGGTGCCGTCGGCGGGGTCGGTGAAGTCCATCAGACAGCTGGAGCCCAGGGATATCGCGGCGACGACCGGGCCGAAGCACGGCACGCAGTCGACATGGGCGCTGATCCCCTGCCCCGGCTGGTACTCGTTGACGATCACCTGGTCCGCCTCCCGGTCCAGCAACCCCTCGTCCACCAGCCGGGCAGCCGGCTTCCGCGCCCACACCGGAAGCGGCGGCGCGGTCGGCTGCGACGCATCGGCGGCCGCGGTGGCCACGGATCGGCGGCCGTAGTCGTACCGATGGCCGTAGTGCTGTACGCGCCGCTTCAGCTGCGCCGACCACGACGCCGCATCGATCCCCGCGAGCAGGGCCGCACCGGCATCGGGGGCGAGCCAGTCGGCGATGTAGCGCAGCCCGGGCACGGTGGAAGCGGGCGTGGCTGTGTTGGTGTCGGTGTCGTTGTCGAACGAGAGTTGGTCAGAGGTCTCGGACATGCCAGGACAGTAACCATGCGCCGGGGACGGCGGATTCACCGTGGCATCAGGGCTCCACCAGTGCCTGTACCTCCGCGTAGGAGGGGGCCGTGAGGTCTGCCGGCCGGCCGTCGCGGACGGCGGTCGCGGCGGTCACGGCTGCGGCCAGGGCCCTGCGGTAGAGCAGCGAGCCGAGGCTGACCCTGCGTACGCCCAGCGCGGCCAGCTCGGCGAGCGTGGGCCCGGTCGGCGTGAACAGGATGTTCAGCGGGACGAGGAGAGTCGCCGTCAGCGCGCCGATCCCGTCCGGATCCGAAAGACCCGGTACGAACACCCCGTCCGCCCCGGCCTGTTCGTAGCGTGCGAGGCGCGCCGCGGTCTCCTCCCTCCGGCGTCCGAGCCAGTGGGTGTCGGTGCGGGCGTTCACGAACAGCGCGGGTACGGCGGCCTTGACCGCGGCGATCTTCGCGGCGTGCAGCTCCACGGGGGCGAGGGTGCCGTCCGGCCGGCCGTCTTCCAGGTTGATCCCCGCGGCGCCCGCCTCGTACAGCCGGCGGGCCAGCGCGGCCACTTCCTCGACGTCGTCGCTGAAGCCCCCTTCGGCGTCGACGGTGAACAGGAAGGACCCCCGGCCGAGGCTGCGGGCCAGGGCCAAGGTCGCGTCCGCGGTCGCGGCCGCCCCGTCCGGCAGACCGGCGGCCGCGGCCACGCCCAGGCTCGTGGTGCCGATCGCCGGGAAGCCCTGCGCCGCCAGGGCGGCGGCGGAGGCGTAGTCCCAGGCGTTGGGCAACAGCAGCGGGGTGGCGGCGGCCTGGTGATGCAGCCGGGCGAAGGCCGTCAGCGGGCGCTGGAGCAGTCCGTCGGTCAGGGCGAGGGCGTGGGCCCGGCCCGGGCAGACGCGCGGCGGTGCGCCGAACGTGAGGGGTACGGGGTGCGCGCGCTGGGCGGTCGCGAGGTCCAGGAGCACCACATCGCCCTCGGCGATCTCCCGGCCACCGACCCGGGTGGCGCGGGCGGCGATCCGGCGCATGGTCCGTACCGGCGGATCCTCCCGGAGCACCAGGGCCGGCGGTACGTCGGGGCTGGTCGCGGCGTCCGTCGGTGTGGCGGCTGCGGCGGGTGGTATGTCGGAGCCCGTCGTGGTTTTCACCGGCGTAGCGCCCGCGGCCGGCGGTACGTCGCGGCCCGTCACGGACTCCACCGGCGCAGCCCCCGCGCGGGCCTTCGCCAGCGCAGCCCCCGCGCAGGACTCCACCAGCGTGGCCGTCGCGTCGCATGCCTGCACCAGCAGCCCGATGCGGTTGGCGACGGTCTCCACAGCGGCCTCATCGGCACCGGCCGGCGCCAGCCGCGCCACCAGCCGGGCCACCGCCTCGTCCGCGGCCGGGTCCGTACCCCCGAAGTAGGCCCCGGCCACCACGGTCACCGCCTCCGCGACCGCCCCGGGCTCCGGCATCCCCAGGGCTTCGGCGAGGGCACGCACCACCCGCACCCGGAGCTCTTCCTTGGGCCCGGTCGCCGCCGCTCGCCACAGCGCGGCGGGCTCCAGCCGGGCCAGTTCGGCCTCCACCAGAGCCCGCTGCCGCCGATGCGGCTCACCGGAGCTGAACCGGGCCACGGTGGCACGCAGCCAGGCAACGCTCGCCCCCACGGGACCCCCATCCGTAGCCGGGAGTTCCGGGACGAGGGCCGGGTCGGCGAGCGCCGCCCGTACGTCCGCGAAGCGGTTGAACTCATGCGTCGTCTGCGTCATGGCCCGACGCTAAGCGCGGAACGTTTCGGTGCCGCCCGAACCGCCCTCGGTGGCGGCCCTGTCGGTAGGGCTTGCGACCATGACCCGCATGAGCCACGTGATCAGCATGAAGGTGCTAACCATGAGCCGGACTCTCGCCTATCTGCAAGGCGGCGAGCCCACCGCCCACCAGGAGCAGGTCCTCGACACCATGCGCGAGCAGGCGCGGGCCGTCCAGCGCCGCATCGACTACCAGCGCATCGACTGGGGCCTCACCGTCCCCGAGGCTCTGGAGCACCTCATCATGGGCCGGGCCGACGCCGAGGGCGAGCGCGTCGGATACGCGTACTACGCCGCGCTGCTGGCCGTCCTCGAATGCATCGGATCCGACCCCATCGACGTGGGCGTGTATTCCAAACCGTCCACCTTCTTCGGCCGCATGGACGACGAACTCCGCGCTCTGGGAGTCCCCGCCGACCTGCTGCCGTGCAGCTTCCTGTTCGCGGACTTCACCGACCTGCTCCCGTTCTCCGTCCCGAGCCCCATGGACGGCTACCCGGCCATCGGCTACCTCCCCCTCTCCAAGGCCAAGAGCGTCGCCGACGCCTACACGGCCGTACTCGACCGCTTGGACCACAACTTCACCTACGACGCCGAACTTCTCATCGACAAGCTCAATGTGGAGCACGAGGAGTGGCAGACCGCCCTGAAGTACGGCCACACCATGGACATGCTCGTCTTCTGCAGCCAGGGCTGATTATGGCCGCCGTTGTTTCCAGGTCAGCGGTGCCGTGAGGCATACGGCGGCGAGGAGGATGCCGAAGCCGACCATCAGAGCGGTGGTGTAGCCGTGCACGGACGCCCCGGTCGGTGTGGCGTCGTCCTCGGACGCCAGATAGGAGGCGGCGGTGCTGGTCGCGATGGTGTTGAGCAGCGCGGTGCCGAGCGCGGCCCCGAGTTGCTGGGAGGCGTTGTAGGCGGCCGACGCGGCCCCGATGTCGTACGGCCGCACATCCGCGGTCGCCAGGCCGGCGGTCGAGGTGATGACACAGCCGAGGCCGAGGCCGGTGAGCACCAGGGCAGGTGCGAGATACAGCGGCAGGACGTCCGTGCTGTCCGCCGTCAGACGGGTCAGGACGAGCATCCCGGCGGCGGCCGCGATCAGCCCGGGCAGGATCAGCGTCGCGGGCGTGACGCGTCCGTGCAGCCGGCCGGCGATGAGTGTGGAGCCGAGCAGGGCGGCCAGCGCGTTGATGAGGAGCGTCAGACCCGCCTGGACCGGCGAGTAACCGAGGACGGTCTGGGTGTAGTAGCTCATGAAGAGGTAGAAGCCGAACATCGCGACGAACATCAGGGTGATCGAGACGAGCGCACCGGCGCGGGCGCGGTGCAGGAGCACGCGCATCGGCAGCAGCGGGTGCTGGGCACGCGCCTCGACGGTGGCGAACGCGGCCAGCAGCAGGACGCCGCCGACCAGCAGCGCCAGCACCTTCGGTGAGCCCCAGCCGAGCGGTTCGGCCTCGTTGAAGGCGTACACCACGGCGCCGAAACCCGCGGCGCTGAGCAGCGCGCCCGCGACGTCGAGCCGTCCCTCGCCGCGGCTCGGGTGGTCCGCCGGTACGAACGCCGTGCCGAGCACGGCGCACAGGGCGATGGGAACGTTGATGTACAGGCACCACCGCCAACTCGTGTACTCGGTCAGCAGCCCCCCGGCGACGAGCCCGAGGGCCGACCCGGCGGCACCGACCGCGGCGAACACACCGAACGCCCGGCCTCGTTCGCGCGGCTCGGTGAACGTCATGGTCAGCAACGACAGCCCGGCGGGCGCGAGCGCGGCGGCGAAGACACCCTGAAGGGCCCGCGCTCCGAAGAGCATCCCGGGGTTCACGGCGGCCCCGCCCAGCGCGGACGAGGCGGCGAAGCCGACCAGGCCGATGATGAACGTACGCCGGTGCCCGAGCGCGCCGCTGACCCTGCCGCCGATCAGCAGCAGCCCGCCGAAGGCCAGAGCGTACGCCGTGATCGCCCACTGCCGGCTCGCGTCGGACATGCCCAGCGCGCTCTGCGCGGAGGGCAGCGCGATGTTCACGATCGTCCCGTCAAGGACCACGAGCAACTGGGCCGCGCTGACCGCCAGCAGAGTCCACCACCGCCGCGGTGCGGGGGCGGGTCCTTCCGCGTTGTCTTTCCTGTGGTCTTCCGCGTCGTCGTGGGTCTCGACGGCAGGCTCCGCCCCGGGCGGTTCGATGTCTTGGGAAGTCATGTCTTCGAGTGTTTCGTTGAACCGACTCCGGAGACTTTTCAACGCCCCTGGCCCACAGCTCGGGGGCGATGAGCGGACAACCCCTCAACCCCGGGGTGAACCCGGGGGCTTCACCGCCGAGGCTCAGCGCCTCGTGGGATGCCGGTCAGGTCGGCCATCAGGGCCATGTGGTGGTCGAAATACTCTGCGCGTGCCTCGATCGTGTCGTTCAGGCGGCCGAACACCTCGAAGCTGATGAGGCCGAACAGGTGGGTCCAGCCGGCGAACACGCGGTCGAGCCGTTTCTCCGGCAGGTCGCCCGGGTGTTGGTCGATCAGGCGGCGCAGGTCGGCGCGGACGGGTTCGGGGAGCGGTGATGGCACGGGCTCCAGGCGCTCCGCG
>NZ_JBSFMM010000004.1:0-141773 GCF_053599555.1 Streptomyces sp. NPDC000941 | reverse complement strand
GCCGCAGCCCCGCCCCGCTCCGCCGCCGCGGCGGCGCGCCGCTCCTTGCGGGTGCCACCGCCCCGGCGCTCCACCGCCCGGGTCACCATGAACAGCAGCCAGGACAGGCCGAGCACCCCGAAGCCCAGCCAGACGCTCGGCTTGAAGACCAGGTCGGCGATCCAGTCCAGGATGCCCGTCATCGCCAGGCCCACCGGCAGCAGCGCATAGGCGGCGATACGGGTCGCGGCCAGGAAACGCTTGCGGTACGCCGTCACAAAGGCGACCGCGAGTCCCGCCGCGGACGCCGCGGCGCAGACGGTGTCGGTCAGCATCGGGTCCTCCTGGCGATCGGATGACGGGAATCGGGCCCCGGGTATCCATCGTGCACCCTCGAGGCGCTATCCCGACCGTCCCGGGGATGAGGATCAGGGAGATCTCCGGGGAACGGCTCCTCCCCTGGGCCTAGTCCGCGACGCAGCCCTCACGGGCCGAGGCGCCCGGTGCTGATTCGGAGGACGAGGCTCCGGGCTGGAAGACTGACCCCATGAGCGACCCCCAGCCTGCCCACCCCGCTGAACCCGCCGAGCGAGCCGAGCGAGCCGAGCCGATCGTGCTCGATGTGTGGTGCGAGCTCCAGTGCCCCGACTGCCGTAGCTCACAGACCGATCTGCACGCGCTGCGCGCCCGCTACGGCGACGCTCTGGAGATCCGCATACGGCATTTCCCGCTGGAGAAGCACAAGCACGCCCACGCGGCCGCCCAGGCCCTCGAGGAGGCCATCGTGCAGGGCCGGGGCTGGCCGTACGCCGAGGCCGTCCTGGCCCGCGCCGAGGAGCTGGGAGCGCGCGGCGAGGTGCTGCTGGTGGAGGTGGCGCGGGAGCTGGGCCTGGACGCCGAGGAGATGGACACCGCGCTGATCGACGGGCGGCACATCCTGATCGTGGACGCGGACCAGGCCGAGGGCAAGGCGATCGGGGTCAACGGCACCCCGACGTATGTGATCGGCGACGAGCGGCTGGACGGCGGGAAGAGCCAGGAGGGTCTGCGCGAGCGCATCGAGGCGATCGCCGACCGGCTGCTCGCCGGCTGAGCCGGGGACCGGGCCCCGGGTCGAGCCGGGGACCGGGCCGAGCCGGGGACCGCGGGGGGCGTCAGCCGGTGCCCCGGGGCTCAGAGCAGCTGCTTGAACAGGTGGTACTCGGTCGACCGGTAGCCGAGCGACTCGTACAGCCGCAGCGCCGGGGCGTTACCGCCGAAGACATGCAGCCCGATCGTGCGGGCCCCCGCCGCCAGGCCGTCGCGCTCGGCGGCCAGCATGAGCGTACGGCCGTGGCCGTGGCCGCGGTGCTCCTCGGTGACCTCGACGCTGTAGACATAGCCCTCGAGGGCGCCCGCTGCCTCAGCCGCCTCCTCGGGGCGTATCGCCAGCCACACGGTGCCCACGTCCGTACCGTCGTGGGCGAGGACGCGCAGCAGGGCGTCGGGCGTCGCGGGGCCGTCCGGCAGCAGGGTCGCGTAGGCGGTGTCCGCCTTGGCCCGCGCCGCTTCCTCGGCCACCCCCCGATCCGTCCAGCTGCGGATGTACTCGGTCCGCTCGTGCTCGTACCAGGCCGGGTACTCCGCCTCCCCCATGGCCCGCACCTCGCTGCCCGCCGGCAGCTCGGGCGCCTCGGACAGCTCCTTGACCATGTTCCGGCCGCGCTCGCCGAAGCCGAGCGCGCCCGCGAGCCCGAGCGCGGTCGTGGCCTGCGCCGGGATGCTGACCTCCACCTGCGTACAGCCCCAGCCGCGCAGCACCTCCTCGGCGGCCAGCGCGGCGACCGTGCCCCGGCCGCGGTGGCGGTCCGGCTCGTCGATGTCCAGCCGCTCGATCCGCCCGACCTCCGGGCCCAGCCGGTCGTCGGTGGCGAGGTGGAGCGAGCCGACAGGGCGGCCGTTGACACAGACCTCGTACGAGCGGGCCCGGCCGCCCGCGTCGGTGCGCTGTTCCGGCCCGGTGGGCCGCAGGATGGTGGTCACGATGGTGTTCTACCTACCCGACGGACGATCGTCACCAGGTTTTCGCGGCGAACTGCCCACCGCTCAGGGGTCGAGGTCGTCGGCCGCCCGCCGGGCGAAGATCCGCATCGCCTCCGCGGTGACCGGGCCGGGCGCGCCCGGCAGCGGCCGCTCGTCCAGCCGGTGGACGGCCTGGACGTCCCGGGTGGTGGAGGTCAGGAAGATCTCTTCGGCCCGCTCCAGTACGTCGAAGGGCAGATCGGTCTCCTTCGCTCCCACCCAGTCGAGCACGAGCTGCCGCGTGATGCCCGCGAGGCAGCCGGAGGCCAGGGGCGGGGTGTGCAGTTCGCCGTCGAGGACCACGAAGACATTGGAGCCGGTGCCCTCGCACAGCCGCCCGACCGTGTTGCCGAACAGCGCCTCGCTCGCGCCGTGCTCCCGGGCCCGGGCGAGCGCCACGACGTTCTCGCCGTACGAGGTGGTCTTCAGGCCGGCCAGCGCCCCGCGCTCGTTTCGGGTCCACGGGACGGTGACCACCGCCGTCGTATCGGGCCGCCGGTCGGTGTCGACGAGCGCGACGACCAGCGTGGGGCCCGCCGTGCCGCGGTCGGAGCCGAGCGGTGAGACCCCTCCCGTATAGGTGATCCGCAGCCGCCCGAGCGGCGCCGGGTTGGCGTGCAGCACCGCTTCGCAGCCGCGCCGCACCTCGTCCAAGTCCGGTTCCTGAAGCCCGAGACCGCGGGCCGAGCCGGCCAGCCGGTGCAGATGGCGGGTGAGGGCGAAGGCGCGTCCGTCGGCCGCCTTGACCGTCTCGAAGACTCCGTCGCCGACCGTCAGTCCATGGTCGAAGACGGACACCTGTGCGCTGTCGGCCTCGCGCAGCGAGCCGTCGAGCCAGATGGCGAGCGTCATCGTGCGATGCCTCCCGTCGGCTGGTAGGCGCCCGCCGCCACCTTGAGCAGCCGGGCGGCCTTGAGTTCGGTTTCGTCCCATTCGCGCTCCGGGTCGGAGCCCCAGGTAATGCCGGCTCCGGTACCGAAGCGCAGCGCGGGGCCGCCGGCCGCCGCGCGGTCGATCCAGAAGGTCCGTATCCCCACCGCCAGCTCGCCGGTGCCGCGGTCGGCGTCCACCCAGCCGATGCCTCCGCAGTACGGGCCGCGGGGCGCGGTCTCCAACTCTTCAATGATGCGCAGCGCGCTGGACTTGGGCGCCCCGGTGACGGACCCGGGCGGAAACGCCGCCGCGAACAGCTCCGGCCAGCCCGCGCCGGCCGCCAGTTCGCCGCGCACGGTGGAGACGAGGTGGACAAGACCGGGGTGCGGCTCGACCGCGCACAGCGCGGGGACGGTCACCGTCCCGGTCGCGCAGCACCGGCCCAGGTCGTTGCGGACCAGGTCCACGATCATCACGTTCTCGGCGTGGTCCTTCTCCAGCAGGTCCGACGCCTCGCGCCCGGTGCCCTTGATCGGGCCGGATTCGACGACCCGCCCGGCCCGCCGCAGAAACAGCTCGGGCGAGGCCGTGGCGACCTCCACGCCATGCGCGGGCAGGCGGACGGTGCCGGCGTACGGGGCGGGGTTGCCCAGGGCCAGCAGCGCGGTGAGCTCGTCCACATCGGAGCGGTCGGGTTCGGGCAGCGGCGCGGACATGACCCGGCACAGGTTCGCCTGGTACACCTCGCCCGCCGCTATGTAGCGCCGGATACGCCGTACGCCCTCGGTGTAGGCGGCGCGGTCCAGCGATGAGGTCCAGTCCCCGGGGGCGGGCCCCGACCAGCCGCCGGGCGTCGGGGCCGGTACGGGCTCGGGCCGTACGTCCGCGAAGCGGGCGCAGACCAGGCCGCCCTCGAAGTCGGCGACCACCGCCCAGAAACCCTCGGATTCCAGAGCCGCGGGGTCGCTGGTCACATCACGCAGATCGGTGGCGACGAGGCCGCCGAAGCGGGCGAGAGGGGGGAGCTCGTACACGGTTGCGAGTCTAGGGCGGGCGCCTCCGCGGTGTGGCGGGAGGGCGTACCGACCGCGGCCCACTGCGGCACGCTGCGGAAACGGAGGGAGCATGGTGAGCAAACGGAATTTGAGCTGGCCCCGGAATCCGCTAGAGTTCAACACGTCGCCGGGACGCGGGAGCGCCCCGGAGAAACGACACCTGCGGACGTGGCTCAGTTGGTAGAGCATCACCTTGCCAAGGTGAGGGTCGCGAGTTCGAATCTCGTCGTCCGCTCGGAGTGGGGGTTTCGGCCCCTGCGTCTGGTGGAGTGGCCGAGAGGCGAGGCAACGGCCTGCAAAGCCGTCTACACGGGTTCAAATCCCGTCTCCACCTCGGACGATTAGCTCAGCGGGAGAGCGCTTCCCTGACACGGAAGAGGTCACTGGTTCAATCCCAGTATCGTCCACTCGGGCCCTTGCGGGCCCGCCGGGTTCTTATGGGCCCACCCGCGCGATTAGCTCAGCGGGAGAGCGCTTCCCTGACACGGAAGAGGTCACTGGTTCAATCCCAGTATCGCGCACACCGCGGTTCCGCGATCTTCATCGTGGTTCCCGGGACGATTAGCTCAGCGGGAGAGCGCTTCCCTGACACGGAAGAGGTCACTGGTTCAATCCCAGTATCGTCCACATGATCGGCCGAGGGCCGGGGCATCTCGCCCCGGCCCTCAGTCGTATGCGCTCAGGAAGAGAAGAGCATGCGCCCGAAGCCGCGGTGCTGCTTGTGGTGCCCGTGGTGACCGTGCTGCGGGGCACCCCAGGCGGGGGCGGGGGCGGCCGGGTACGCCTGAGGGGCCGGCGGCGCGGGCGGAGCCTGCGTGGGCGTGGACCACTGCGACTCGAGCCGGGTCAGCGCCTCCAGCTCCCCGTAGTCCAGGAAGATCCCCCGGCAGCCGCTGCACTGCTCTATCTGGACACCATTGCGGTTGTACGTGTGCATCTGTGCACCGCACTTAGGACACTGCATGGTCCGCTCAACTCCTCAGCTTTCAGACAAAAGCGCTACCGGAACGGCCGTCCGGCGGCGTTGACTTCACCCTACGCTCCGGCAAGCCGCGCGATGCGCAGGCAGGCCTCCACCATCGACTCCTCCGCCTCGTCCAACGGACGCCCCTCCCGCGCCGCCTTGGCGAGCGCCAGCGCGGAGATCTGCACGGTCAGCGCGCGGGCGGGCACGTCAAGACGCGCCCACGGGTCCTCTTGACGCTCCCCTGCGGCCGGACCGCCCGCCGCGCGGTACGCCTCCAGGAAGCGCTCCCAGTCGTCCGGGGCGAGCAGCCCGGCGGCGAACCAGGCGGCGGGGCGGGCGAGATCCCACGCGGGGTCGCCGAGGCCGAGGTCGTCGACGTCGATGAGCAGCCAGCGGGCGGGGGTGGGGTGTTCGGAGGATCCGGCGGACCGCACCAACTGGCCCAGGTGGAGATCGCCATGGCACAGCGCACCACCGCCCTGCGGCGCCGCCCCCTCGCCCCGCGCCCAGCCCGGCAGCGCGCCCCACGCCCGCAGCACCGCCTCCGCGGCCGCCCCCGCTCCGCCCTCCGCCGCTCCGGCCCCCGAGCGCCGCAACCTGGCGACGGCGCGGGCGGCCTTGGCGGGTCCGCGCATCGGCGGCAGCGGGCCGGGCAGCGCGGCGGGCTCCACGGAGTGCAGCCGCGCCAGCAGCGCCCCGGCCTCCGCCCATGGCGCGGCCTCCGGGTGCTCGGGCGACACCGGCTCCCCGTACGGCCACAGGGTCACGGCCCGCCCACCGGGCAGCGCCTCGGGCCCGCCCAGCGGCGGGAGAAGAATGCCGGCACACCTCGGATGCCCGGCCACCCGCACCCTGACGGCCAGCTCATCGCGGTCCGTACCGGGGTCGTGCGCCTTCGCGACGACCGAACCATGGCGTATGACGGTGGCGTCGCGGCGGTCCGCCAGCACGATCGGCTCGCCGACGGGTCCGTGATGCGGCGCGGACCGGCTGCGGACGACGTCGGCCAGTTGCGGGACGACGTCCTCCCGTACGGTTCCGCTCACGGCTTCCCATCTCGTATAACGCGGTGGCCCCTCCGAGCTGGATCCTAGGTCAGGCCGTATCCGCGCTTTGCCGGGGCACAGCCCCCGAACGGCGCGATGCCCGGACAGCTCCCCAGCTGTCCGGGCACTCGTGCCGTCCGCCGCACCCCCGTCCCCACGGGGTTGATGACGGGATGTCCCCGCCCGGGCCGCTCTCCCGGGCCTGGGGCGCTCAGCGCCCCAGCATTCCCGCCACGGACGACGCCTGTGTGACGACGGCCTCCCAGCCGCCGAACACGATGGCCAGGAGAGCGGCCGGCGGCAGCGTCATCGCCGCCGCGACCAAGGGGTGACGCCGGTCGGACCGCTGGTCGCCGAACACCTCCGCCGCGCGGTGCCCGCGCGCTCGGGTGGCCGTCCCTCCAGCCGGATCCGCCATTGCCTCTCTCCTGTCACATCTGGGGCGGCGAGCGTCTGACCTCGGGGGACGAGTGCTGCGCCCGCCGCTTGACCTCAACATTAGGCGCGGCGACCGGGGACGGCGTCATGCCTTCGTATCGATGCCGGGCCTCCCGGAGGATGACGTCCTGCGCGGGCGACTACTCCCCTGGGTGGAGACCCGGCGTCAGGACTTGGGGTCTTCCCTGAGGGGGCCCTCCTCGCGCTCCCCATCGTCGATCCGCGGCACCGGCTGCTCGACCAGCGCCAGCACCCTGGTGGCCATGAAGCGGGCGGTGCGCACCACCGAACCGCTCCGGGTGACTTCGCTCACTTCCACCACGCCTCGGCGCACCGCGGTCTCCACCCTGCGGCCCGCCCGGCTCGCCACCACTTCATAGGTACGCGTCGTGTCACCGGCGTCAACGACTATCTCCACACGATCACCCTTCACGGGCTCAATCCCCCTTCTGCGACGGTCCCTTGAGATCTCGCATCGCGGATCGGAGCGCGGATTGCCGCGATTCCGCCCCACTTCTCCAAGGATTCCACCCACCACTGACAATCCATCCGCCGACGCATGCGCGGCCTCTGCGCGCGTCGGGCCGTCAATCCGTAAGCTGTGCACGTCAGACGGCGGCAGCGGTTGGGGCCTCCCCGCGAGGGGTACTGGGAAGGGGCCTACCACCGGAGGTAGGGGACGGACATGGCGATGATGCGGCTCCGGCGCGAGGATCCGCGTGTCGTCGGTTCCTTCCGGCTTCACCGGCGGCTCGGCGCGGGCGGCATGGGGGTGGTCTACCTCGGCTCCGACCGGCGCGGGCAGCGCGTGGCGCTGAAGGTGATCCGGCCGGATCTGGCCGAGGACCGTGAGTTCCGGTCCCGGTTCGCCCGTGAGGTCTCGGCCGCGCGGCGGATCCGCGGGGGCTGTACAGCACGGCTGGTGGCCGCCGACCTGGAGGCCGACCGGCCGTGGTTCGCCACGCAGTACGTGCCCGGGCCGTCCCTGCACGACAAGGTGAACGAAGCGGGCCCGCTGCCCGCCACACAGGTCGCCGCCATCGGGTCGGCGCTGGCCGAGGGCCTGTTGGCGGTGCACGAGGCGGGTGTGGTGCACCGGGACCTCAAGCCGTCGAACATCCTGCTGTCGCCCAAGGGTCCGCGGATCATCGACTTCGGCATCGCCTGGGCGACCGGCGCCAGCACGCTGACGCACGTCGGCACGGCGGTCGGCTCCCCCGGCTTTCTCGCGCCCGAGCAGGTGCGCGGGGCGACGGTGACCCCCGCGACCGACGTCTTCGCGCTGGGCGCGACGCTCGCGTACTGCTCGATGGCGGACTCCCCGTTCGGACAGGGGAGTTCGGAGGTGATGCTCTACCGGGTGGTGCACGAGGAGCCGCAGTTGGCCGGGGTGCCGGACGCACTGGCTCCGCTGCTCCACGCGTGTCTCGCGAAGGACCCCGAGGACCGGCCGAGCACGCTTCAGCTCTCCCTGCGTCTGAAGGAGATCGCGGCGCGGGAGGCCCACGGGCACGGCGGGCATGGGCACGGAGGTCATGGGCACGGGGGGCACTCCGGCCCTGGCGTACATGGAGGGCTTGGCTCCGGTGGGTCCGGGCACGGGCAGTCCGACGGGCACCACTCCGGAGGCCAGCATCCGGGAGGTCCGCACTCGGGCGGTCCGCACTCCGGGGGTCCGCACTCGGGAGGTCACTCGTCCGGCGGGCACCACCCCGGGCCGCGGCAGCCGTCGGAGCGGCCGAGCGGCCGGCGCGCCGACGAGTACACACGGCAGCGTACGGAGCGGCGCCCCGGTGGCACTCCTCCGCCCGCGCCCCGCGGCCAGGCTCCGCGCTCCTCTGCGCCGCGCCAGGGGCCGGGTACGGGGGGCCGTTCGGCCGGTTCGGCCGGGGCCCCTGGGTCCACTGGGTCCTCGGGCCGTAACTCCGGCGCCCGCCCGACCCCCGCGCGCCCCTCGGGGCGCAACGGCGCGCGGCCGCCCGTGCGTACGCTCCGTACGCCGCGGAACGGACGCCGGCCCGTCGGGCCGGACCGTCGGCTGATGCGTCAGCGGCTGATCGTCTTCGTCGTCGTGACGCTGCTGGTCGCGCTGGGCATCGCGGCGGCCCAGGGCTGCCAGGGACCGCCCTTGGGGCTCGGGGCGCCGATGCCCGCGCCCACCGCGCCGTCGTCGCAGGGTGCCGCGCCGCCGCCGCACAGATGACGTGAGCGGGAGCCTCTTACCTCGCCTGGGCCGGTCGTCAGTCCTGCGGACGGCCCGCCGTGACCGCGTAGAAGGCGACCGCCGCCGCCGCGCCCACGTTGAGGGAGTCGACGCCGTGCGCCATAGGGATGCGCACCCACTCGTCCGCGGCCATAAGGGCCTGCACGGAGAGCCCGTCCCCCTCCGCGCCCAGCATCAGCGCGACGCGCTCGATGCGGTGGGGGGCGGCGTCGTCGATGGAGGTGGCCTTTTCGTCGGGCGTCAGGGCGAGGATCTTGAAGCCGGTGTGCCGGACCGCTTCCAGACCGCGCGGCCAGGTCTCCAGGCGCGCGTACGGGACGGAGAAGACAGCGCCCATGGAGACCTTGACGGAACGGCGGTACAGCGGGTCGGCGCAGTCCGGTGAGAGCAGCACCGCGTCCATGCCGAGCGCCGCGGCGCTGCGGAAGATCGCGCCTATGTTGGTGTGATCGTTGACGGACTCCATGATCGCCACGCGCCGGGCGCCCTCCAGCAGCTGCTCCGCCTCCGGCAGCGGTTTGCGCTGCATGGAGGCGAGGGCGCCCCGGTGGACGTGGTAGCCGGTCACGCGTTCGGCGAGGTCCGGGCTGACCGCGTAGACCGGCGCCGGGACATCCTCGATGACGTCCCGCATGACGTCGACCCACTTCGCCGACAGCAGCATGGAACGCATCTCGTAACCGGCCTGTCTGGCCCGCCGGATGACCTTCTCGCCCTCGGCGATGAACAGGCCCTCGGCGGGCTCGCGCCTGCGCCGCAGCTCCACATCGGTCAGACCCGTGTAGTCGCGCAGCCGCGGGTCGTCGGGGTCATCGACGGTGATGAGATCAGCCACAGGGTGATACTGCCTTGTCCTGGAGGTCGTGCCAATGACGCCGACGCGATGCGTTACCGATGGTTACCCGAGGCGAGGGCGGTGACCTCGCCGATCACCACGACCGCGGGCGGCCGTACACCCTCGGCCGCGACCCGTTCCGCCACCGTGGCCAGGGTCGCGTCGACGCGCCGCTGGGTCGCGGTCGTGCCTTCCTGGACGACGGCGACCGGGGTGTTCGCGTCCCGGCCGTGCTCGATGAGCGTGGCGGAGATCGGGCCTATCTTCTCGACGGCCATGAGGAGGACGAGCGTGCCGCGCAGCTTCGCCAGCGCCGCCCAGTCAACGAGCGAGCTCGGGTCGTCGGGTGCGACATGCCCGCTGACCACCGTGAACTCATGAGCCACACCCCGGTGGGTCACCGGGATCCCGGCCACGGCCGGCACGCTGATCGCGCTGGTGACGCCCGGTACGACGGTGCAGGGGATGCCCGCCTCGGCGAGTGCGTGCGCCTCCTCCATGCCGCGTCCGAAGACAAAGGGGTCGCCGCCCTTGAGCCGGACCACCGACTTGCCCGCCTTCGCGTGCTCGATCAGCGCGTTGTTGATCGCCTCCTGGGCCATGAAGCGGCCGTACGGGATCTTCGCCGCGTCGATCACCTCGACGTGGGGCGGCAGCTCGTCGAGCAGATCGCGGGGGCCCAGGCGGTCGGCCACGACCACGTCCGCCTCGGCGAGCAGCCGACGGCCGCGCACCGTGATCAGATCCGGGTCGCCGGGGCCGCCGCCGACCAGCGCGACCTGGGGCCCGCGGGCGCGGTGGCGAGGCGCGGCGAGGGTGCCGTCGCGCAGCCCCTCGACGACGGCGTCCCGCACGGCGGCGGAGCGGCGCGGGTCACGGCCGGTGAGCACGGCGACGGTGACGCCCTCGCTGCGTCCGGTGGCCGGGGTCCAGGCGGTGGACGCCTCGGCGTCGTCGCTGCGTACGCACCACACCCGGCGCGCCTCGGCCTCCGCGGACGCGGCGGCGTTGGCCTGGGGGTCGTCGGTGGTGATCAGGGCGTACCAGGCGCCCTCGAAGTCGCCGTCCCGGTACTTGCGGCGCTCCCAGCGCACCTCGCCGGCCTCGGCCATCGCCTCGACGGACGCCGTCGCGGACGGCGAGATCAGCACGATGTCCGCGCCCGCCGCGATCAGCGCCGGCAGCCGGCGCTGGGCGACCTGGCCGGCCCCGAGGACGACGACCCGACGCCCGGACAAGCGCAGTCCCACGGGGTATGCAAAGTTCTCGGACATGGCGATGCGGCTCTCCTCGTGCGAATGCGCTGCCGCTGCGGCGCTGGAGCGGCTGATCGCTGATCGGGCTGATCTGGCTGATCGGTCCTGATCGGGCTGGTCGGCTGTGGGACATGCCCCCGCGCACACCTTACGTGGCGGGGGCGGACGTCAGCCCTTCTCCGTGACCCCGGCGGAATCGAAGGTCGCCACCTCGTGCATGGCCCGGGCGGCGCTCTGCACCACGGGCAGCGCCAGCAGCGCGCCCGTCCCCTCCCCCAGACGCAGATCGAGATCGACCAGCGGCCGCAGCCCCAGCTTGTTCAGCGCGGCCACATGTCCGGGCTCGGCGCTGCGGTGCCCGGCGATGCAGGCGGCCAGCACCTCGGGCGCGATGGCCCGCGCCACCAGCGCCGCCGCGCCCGCGCTCACCCCGTCCAGGATGACGGGGGTACGCAGGGACGCGCCGCCCAGCAGCAACCCGGCCATCGCGGCGTGCTCCAGGCCGCCGAACGAGGAGAGGACACCGATGGGGTCGGCCGGATCGGGCTGGTGCAGCTCCAGACCGCGCCGTACGACATCGACCTTGCGGGCATGCATCTCGTCGTTGATGCCGGTGCCGCGCCCGGTGACCTCGGCCGGGTCGGCGTCGGTGTAGACGGAGATCAGGGCCGCCGACACGGTGGTGTTGGCGATGCCCATCTCACCCGTGAGCAGTGCCTTGTTCCCGGCGGCCACCAGGTCACGGGCCGTCTCGATACCCACCTCGATGGCGCGCAGCACCTCCTCGCGGCTCAGCGCGGGGCCGACGGTGAAGTCGCCGGTCCCCGCCCGCACCTTGCGCGGCAGCAGCCCCGGCGTGTTGGGCAGCTCACTCGCCACGCCCACGTCCACGACGCACACCTCCGCGCCGACCTGGCTCGCGAAGGCGTTGCAGACCGCCCCGCCGCCCAGGAAGTTGGCCACCATCTGGCC
The DNA here is from genome assembly GCF_053599555.1 of Streptomyces sp. NPDC000941. Classification (NCBI taxonomy): domain Bacteria; kingdom Bacillati; phylum Actinomycetota; class Actinomycetes; order Kitasatosporales; family Streptomycetaceae; genus Streptomyces; species Streptomyces sp. NPDC000941. Next base: position 130,067 of record NZ_JBSFMM010000004.1, on the reverse strand, counting down.
GGTGACCTCCTGCGGCCAGGCGGTGACCCCCTGCGCGTGCACCCCGTGGTCGCCCGCGAAGATCGCGACAGCGGCGGGCTCGGGAATCGGCGGCGGGCACTTCCGGGACAGTCCGCTCAACTGCGCCGAGATGATCTCCAACATGCCCAGCGCGCCCGACGGCTTCGTCATACGCTTCTGCCGCTCCCACGCCTCGCCGAGCGCCTTCGCGTCCAGCGGACGGATGCCGCGCAGGGTCTCCTGCAGCAGATTCGCCGGGTCCTCACCGGGCAGCGCGCGCCGCCCGTACGTCTCCTCATGCACAACCCACGACAGCGGGCGGCTCTTGGACCACCCCGTCTTCACCAACTCCGGCTCCTCGGGGAACTCGTCGACGTACCCCACGCACAGATACGCCACGACCTCCAGATGCTCGGGCAACCCGAGCGCGCGCACCATCTCGCGCTCGTCGAAGAAACTGACCCAGCCGACGCCAAGCCCCTCGGCCCGCGCGGCGAGCCACAGGTTCTCCACGGCGAGCGCGGAGGAGTACGGCGCCATCTGCGGCTGCGTGTGCCGACCCAGGGTGTGACGGCCGCCGCGGGTCGGGTCGGCGGTCACGACGATGTTGACCGGAGTCTCGAGGATCGCCTCGACCTTGAGCTGCTTGAACTGCTTGGCCCGCCCCTTCGGGAGCGACTTGGCGTACGCGTCGCGCTGGCGCGTGGCCAGGTCGTGCATGGTGCGCCGGGTCTCCTCGGAGCGGATGACCACGAAGTCCCACGGCTGCGACTGCCCGACGCTGGGCGCGGTGTGCGCGGCCTCGAGCACGCGCAGCAGCACCTCGTGCGGGATGGGGTCGGAGCGGAAGCCGTTGCGGATGTCGCGCCGGTCGCGGATGACCCGGTGCACGGCGGCCCGCTCGGCGTCGGCGTAGCCCTCGGCGGGGGGTGCTGTGGGGGGGTCGGCTTCGGGCTCGACGGTTTCGGCTTCGGGCTCGGGTGCGGCGGCGTCTTGTTCGGTCGCGGCCGTGTCGGCGGATGCGGGCGCGGCGGTGGCCTCGGTGGCTGGCGCGGCGGTCGCGGGCGCATCCGCCGTGGCCGCCTCGGCTGCGGGCGCGGCGGCCCCATCCGCTTGTCCGGCGGGCGCGTCGTCGGTGCCGCCGTCGGTGGCGGACGCGTCGGCCGCAGGCTCCTCGGCGGCTGCCGGCGCGGCGGCCGATCCGTCGGCCGAGGTCTCAGCGGACACCTCGGCGGCTGCTTGGGCAGCGGGATCCGTGACCTCGGCTGGGGCTGCCTCGTGAGACGCGGCGTCGGCAGCCTGCGCATCGGCCGCATCAGCGGCGGCAGGCGCGTCCGGCGTTGCGGCGGCAGCGGCATGGCCTGCATCGGACTGGGCGCCCGGTGCGGCAACAGACTCGTCGCCCGCAGGGGCGGCGGCATCCCCGCCCGGGGCGACAGTAGCCGCGGGCGATGCACTGGACGCGTCGGCAGTTGACGGGGCGGCGGCTGCGTCGCCCTCCGACGCCTCCCCTTCGGCCGCAGCCTGAGCGGCGCTGGAGCCTGCTGCTGCAGCGGCAGGCGCAGCAGCGACAGCGTCACCACCGGGCGCGCTCCCCTCAGCCTCAGCCACAGCCGACGCAGCGGCAGCAGCGTCGCCGCCTGGTGCGTCTGCTTCGGCCGCAGCCGGAGCGGCAGCAGAGTCCTCATCGGGCGCGGTGGCAGCCGCAGGCACATCAGCCGTAGGCGCAGCGGTCACGCCCTCGGACGCATCCGCAGACTCCGCACCGGAAGCGGCGGCGGCAGGAGCGACCGTGGCCGCATTACCGCCCGGCGCGTCGGCCGTGGCGGCCGACGCGTCCCCGTCCGCCCCCGTTGGGCCATCTGCCGACGCGACAGCGGCGGCTGACCCGCCCCCGTCCGCCTCAGTCGGGCCATCTGCCGACGCCGTAGTGGCAGGCGCACCAGCCGTGGGCTCGGCCGTGGCGGCACTGCCGCCCTCTGCGTCAGCCGCAGGCGCGGCAGTCGCGTCCCCAGCCGACACGGCAGCTGCCGCGGCTTCAGCTTGACCACTCGGTGCATCCTGTCCGGGCTCAGCCGCAGACACATCGGCCGTAGTGGCGGCGACCGTGCTGCCCTCTTCAGCCGACGCATCGGCGACCGCACCGTTGGCGGAGGCGTCACCGTTGGACGCGGCGGCTGACTCGCCCCCGTCCGCCTCAGTTGGACCAACTGCCGACGCCGTAGCCGCAGGGGCATCAGCCGTCGGCGCGGCCGTGGCACCGCCGCCCTGTTCGTCTCCAGCCGTCACGGCAGTCGCGGCGTCGCCACCCGGCGCGCCCTCCTCGGCCGCAGCCGCGGCAGGGTCCCCACCGGCTACCTCGCCAGCCGCCGCAACGGCGGCGACATGAGCACCTGGTGCGTCCTGTCCGGGCGTAACCGACTCAGAGTCCCCATCCGGCGCGGCGGTCACGTCCGCCAGCGCATCCGCAGCCGCACCGGCGGCATCCCCACCGGGCGCAGCGGCAGACTGGGCGCCGGCTACGTCGCCATCCGACCCGGTAGCGGCAGACCCCGCACCGGAAGCGGCGCCCGCAGGCGCGGCAGCAACCGCACCACCGCCCGGCGCTTCGGCCGCAGGCGACGCAGTGGCGTCCCCAACAGGCGCGGCAGCACCGGCAGGCCCAGCACCAGACGAGGCAGCCACAGGCCCGCCAGCCGTCGGCGCGGCGGTCGCGGCGTCCGCGGATCCATCGCCATCAGCGGCAGGCTCAGGGCCCGTGGCGGCAGACGTATCAGCAGCAGGCGAAGCAGCGGCTCCCCCATCCGGCACGGCAGAAGCCGCAGCCGCGTCAGTCGTCGGCGCGGCAGTCGCGCCATCCCCAACCGGCGCGTCGGCAACCGCGCCCTCGGCAACAGCCGAGGCATCGGCGGCTGCACCGTCCGCCGGCGCGGCCCCAACTGGGGCCGTGGCGTCAGGCTCCGCGCCGGTAGCACCAGCCGCAGGCGCGGCAGGCGCGCCCTCGGCCCCGGCTGCTCCCGCTGAGGCATCAGCCGGCGCGGAGTTGGCCGCGCTCCCAACTGACGGGTCACTCACTGCGCCGTCCGCCGCGGCCACCGGTTCGGAGGGCGCTCCCCGGCCCTGCGGTCGCTGACCCTGCTGGCCCTGGCCCCGTGCGGCGCGGCGTCGCGAGGCCCGTCCTGGCGGGGCCTGCGCCGGAGGGGTGTCCTGCACGGCGGCCTGGTCGGCGACGGGCTCGGCCGGAGCCTCGCTCGCCGTGGCCGTGCCTTGTGCGGCGGTCCGGCCCCGGGCCGCACGGCGGCGTGCGGCGCAGCCCTCGCAGGGCTGCGCCGCGGGGGCCTCCGGCGTGGCGGCGGCCGAACCCGCCTCAGTCGCCTCCGCCGCCTCCTGAGGCTGCTCGGGCTGCCCCTGCGCGGGGTCGTCGGACGAGGGGGCCTCAGCGACTATGGCGTGGCCCGGGGCCACGGGTACAGGCTGCGGCGCGGGCTCGGCCGGGGTCGAGGTGCCGTCCGACTGGGCCGGGATGGTGATGCCCGTGGTCGGCTGCCCCGACGGCTGCGCGGACGGCTCCGCCTGCGGGTGGCTCTGGGCCGGGATATCCGCCACGGGCCCCGCGAAGCCCTCCGCGGCCGGGGCGTTCCCCGGTTCCTGCTGCGGTGGGACGGAGTCCGGGTGGACGACCTGCGCGGGGATGTCGACGGCCGGGTCCACGCCCTGGAATTCGGCCTCCGCGGGGATGGCCTCGGCGACGTCGGCCTGCTCCGCCGCGGGCTCGGCGAACTGCTGCGGCTCGTACGGGCCCTGTGCCTGGAGCTCTTCGGCAGCGTCGGCCACGTCCTCCGCCAGAGGCGCGGCCTGCGGAGGCTGAGCGCCCCAGGGGCTGCCGGGCTGCGGACCGGGGAACGGTCCGGCGTCCTCACCGGGCTGGTCGATGTATTGGGGTCCGGCGGCAAGCGGCTCGGTCTGGTGCACGGGCGCGACATGAGCGGGGACAGGGGCTGGGGCACCGGCTCCGGCCGGGCCCCGGTCGGCGAGAGAACGCACGACGCCGTTGGTCGGTTCGGGCATCGGCGGGCCCATGTGCAGCGGGCGCCGCGGCGGGGTGGGGGCCGGCGCACCGGTCTGAGCAGCGGTCGGACGGGCGGAAGCGGCCTGGGCGACGGGCATGGGCTGCCCCTGCGCAGGCTGGTCCTGCTCAGGCTGAACAGGCGCGGGCTGGGCCTCCGTGGGCTGAGCGGACACCGGCTGGAGTTGGGGCTCGGGCGGCCTTACGTCCTCGTACTCGGCCTGTCCCGCGTCCGCGAACTCGGCCTCCGGTCCGGCGTTCCCGTACTCGGCAGGTCCCGAGTCTCCGTACGCAGCCTGTCCCGGGTTTCCGAACTCGGCCTGTCCTGCGTTCTCGTACTCGCCCGGCGCCGCGTCCGCATACTCGGCCGGCCCCGCGTCGTAGCCCCCGCCCGGAACCTGGTCATAGGCTCCGACGGGCACCTGGTCGTAGGGCCCGCCCTGCCCCTGGCCGTAAGGGCCGCCCTGACCCTGGTCATAGGGCTCGGCCTGCCCCTGGTCGTAGGGGCCGTAGCCCTGGGCCGGCACCGCGTCGTAGCCCGCCGGGCCCATCTCGTAGGCGCCGGTCTCGTAGGCGCCGGGCAGGTGGGTCATGGGCTGCTGGTACGGGGCCTGCGGGGGGTGGTACTGCGGCTGGTGCTCGCTCCACGCGCCCTGGGCGCCGGGCATGAGGAGCAGGTCGTCCTCTTCGCCGCCGCCGTCGTGCGTGTCGAGGAAGGTGTACGCGGACTGCGGCTGCTCGATGAAGCCGGCGTCGGCAGGGGGGGTGTGGACATCCGTGGGATGCGGCTGCCCGAGTCGTCCGCCCGCGTTCTCCGGCAGTCCCTCGCCCGGGACCTGGCCGGTGTCGGTCATGCGTACCCCTCGCCCATCGCTAGTGCTCCTTCCTACCGCCTACCGCCTAGAGCAAGCCTCAGAGGCAAGAACGAGCGCACGCGGTGCGCGGCACGTAGCACGCCCGAGGCATTGCCTACCGCGGCCCGTCAAGAGGGGGACGCATTCCGGCCATTGGCCGATAAAGCGCCGAACGCCGGGCAGCGGCACAGGCAGTACAACGATCCGCCAGCCTACCTCGGGCGCCGCTCGGCAACGCTCATCGGGGCGAGGGTCACAGGGGCATATCCGGGTGGTGGCCAGGGGCAGCGGCAGAGGGCGAAATCACAGGTGCGGGCGGTGACCGCACACCAGGAAGGCCACCGCACGCTCGCGTTCCGCCCACACTCTGGTGTCCAGTTCAACCGACTGCAGAAGGGCGCATTCGACCGCGTAACCACCGTCCTCCAGCGCCCGGCAGACGGCTTCCGCCTCGTCGCGTGTCGCGGCATGTGTGACGATCCGCTCGGGGCGGCGGTCGGCGCACGCGGCGACGACTGCGGGGCCGCCGCCGCCGACCCGCACCACGTCCGGCTCGGGCAGGTCTTCGAGGACCTGGGGCGCGGTGCCGTGGACGACCTGGAGCTGTACGCCGAAGCGGCGGGCGAGGGCGGCGGCGCGCTCGCAGGCGTCCCGGTCGCGGTCCACGGCGATGACGGCGGCGCCGAACCCGGCCGTCTCGACCGCCGCCGCGCCGCTGCCCACGCCGATGTCCCAGACCAGGTCGCCGACGCGGGGGCCGAGGCGGGCCAGTTGGGTGGCGCGCAGCTGAGGGGACTCGCTCTCGCCGAGGACGGTCGCGTACGCGGCGGCGGGCAGTGCCCAGCCGCGTACGGCGCCCGGGTAGCCCGGGTCGCGCCCGGCGAGCCACCCTCCGCCCTGCAGTACGCCGCGCGCGGCGCCCGGGGCGGGGGCGCTGCGCGCCGGGGGCGCGCCGGAGCCGCCGATGACGATGACGACGTTGGGGTCGCGCCAGGTGTGGTCGACGGCCTTGTCGGACGTCAGTACGGTCACCCGCTCGTGCCGGGTGCCCAGGGCCTCGCAGATGACGAAGGTGCGGTGCACCGGGCCGAGCAGCAGTGCGAGTTCGGCGGGGCCGGCGCCGGGCGAGGTGAGCACGGCGACCTTGGGGTGGGCGCGGCAGACGTTGACGGCGCGGCGCAGGTCGCGGCTGTGGGCGACGACCACCTGGGCGTCATCCCACGGCATCCCCGCCCGGGCGAAGGCGGCTGCGACGGAGGAGACCGCGGGGACGACCTCGACCTCCAGACCATGCTCGGGGGCGCGCAGGGCGCGCACGACGCCGAAGTAGCCGGGGTCGCCGTCGGCCAGGACCACGGCGGAGCCGCGGTGCTGAGCGATACGGCGGGCGGCGAGGTCCACGCTGCCGAGCCTGATCCGCTCCGCGCCCGGCGGGACTTCGGGCAGCGCCAGGTGGTGGGCGGCGCCGGCCACGAGAGTGGCCGCGCCGAGAGCGGAGCGGGCCACGTCCGTGAGCGGGGAACCGTCCCAACCGATCACCGTGACGCGGTCGGCCATCTTCGTGTGTCTCCCAGGGTGTCGCGGGCGGGCGGGCGGCTGGCGGGCGGCCGCGGAGGTGACCGGCGCCGGTGCGCTCGCCGCCGCGCGGGGGCGCGCGGAGCTCGGGCGAGATGCTTGGGCGCGGTGCTCGGGCCTGGAGAGATTATCCCGCCTGGTCCGGACCTCCGGACGCAGGGCGCATGCGCCCTGGGGCGCGAGGCCCTGGCGGGAGGCTCGGGGCGTGAGTTCAGGGCGCGTTGAGGCGAGGGCGCGCCGGGCGCCGGGAGTGCGCCGGGGACGGGGCGCGCTACCGGTGACGCACGCCACGGGCCGGGCGCGCCGCGCCGAGAGGCCGAGGGCGCACCAAGGCCGGGCCGCGTGGTCGAGGCGCGCCACCGGCGAGGCACGCCACCGGTCGGGCACGCCCCGACCAGGGGCAGCGCGCGCGCCGAGGGTGGTCAGTTCCAGTCGGAGTACGTGGGGTACGCGCCGAAGCCGTCCGTGTCCTCCATCAGGCCGCCGTGCACGCCCTGGAGGTCTTCTGGCAGCAGGCTCCAGACGATGACGTCGGTGCGCACCTCGATCCAGCCGCCGCCCTCCGTCTGCGTGCGCGCTATCCAGGCGTTGCGCAGGACGCCCTCGCTGATGCAGCCGATCTTCTGGGCGACCTGCTGGGAGGCGGTGTTGTCCGCGGCGGTGCGCAGCTCGAGCCGTTCGAACTTCTGGTCCTGGAAGAGCCAGCGGGCGACGGCCAGCGCGGATTCCGAGGCGTAGCCCTCGCCGCGCGCCCAGGGGGCGGTGACGTAGGCGACCTCGGTGGCCAGCACACGCCAGTCGGTGTTGCTCAGGTGCACCATGCCCACGAGGCGCTGGGTGAGGAATTCGGCGACGGCGAAGACGATGCCGCGGCCCGAGGTGCGCTCGGCGGGCGCGGTGCGCAGTGCCCACTCGCGCGCGTCGCGGGTGGTGTAGGGGTGGGGCACCGAGGTCCAGGCGGTGACGAGTTCGTCGTTCATCATCTCCGTGAGCGCGGGCACGTCCGCTTCCTCGAACGGGCGCAGCACCAGCCGTTCCGTACTGATGGAGATGTCCGGGAAGGTGGATGTCATGCGCCGCTCCATAACCGGGGTCCGGGGTCCTGGGGTCCAAGATTTCGGGAAGAGCCCAGCATGCAGCATCGCCTGAGGGAAATGCAGCACGGGGTGGCCAAGCGGAAGGCTCCGTATCCGTTTGTGACGTTCGGATACGGAGCCATCGCCAGTGCGCGGCTAACCGCCGGTGACCGGCAGCACCGACCCCTTGTACTTCTCTTGGATGAATTTCCGCACTTCGGGCGAGGTGAGGAGCTTGGCCAGTTTCTTCACCCGCGGGTCGTCCTCATTGCCCTTCTTCGCGGCGAGAACGTTGGCGTATTCGTTTCCCTTCACCGACTCCAGCAGCACCGAGTCCTTCGTCGGATCGAGTCCGGCGTCGAGCGCGTAATTGCTGTTGATGACGGCCAGGTCGACATCGTCGAGAGAGCGCGGCAGCTGGGCCGGCTCCAGCTCCTTGAAGGTGAGCTTCTTCGGGTTGGCGGTGATATCGGCGGGGCTCGCGGTGACTCCCGCGTCCTTCTTCAGCTCGATGAGCCCCTTGGCGGCGAGCAGTTTGAGGGCGCGTCCCTCGTTGGTGGTCTCGTTGGGCACCGCGACGGTCGCCCCGGTCTTGAGGGCGGAGATGTCCTTGATGTGCTTGGAGTAGGCACCCATGGGCGGCAGATAGATATCCGCCACGGACACCAGGTCGGTGCCCTTCGTCTTGTTGAAGTTCTCCAGGAATGGGACGTTCTGGTACAGGTTGGCGTCCAGCGAACCTTCCTGGAGGGCGGTGTTCGGCAGAACGTAGTCGGTGAACTCCTTGACCTCGAGCTTGAGGCCTTCCTTCTCCGCCAGGTTCTTCCTGATGTAGTCCAGCACCTCGCCCGCCGGGACGGCGGTGGCTCCGACGACGAGCGTGTCGTCGTCCGAGCCGCCGCCGGAGCCCGCGCCGCACGCGGTCAGCCCGAGGGCGAGTGCGGCGGCGGCGAGAGGGACCGTGATCTTGCGCATGATGTGGTTTCCTCCGGGGTCACGCAGTCCGGGTCCGCGGTCAGAACGAGGCGATGACGGAGCCGTCGTACTTGTCCTTGATGAACTTCTTCACCTCGGGGGAGGTGAGAAGCTTCGCGAGCTTCTTGACGCGCGGGTCGTCCTCGTTGCCCTTCTTCACGGCGAGGAAATTGCCGTACGGGTTGTTCTCGGGCGACTCCAGGACGAGGGCGTCCTTGGCCGGCTTGAGGTCGGCCTCGATGGCGTAGTTGCCGTTGATGACCGCGGCGTCCACATCGTCCAGGGCGCGCGGCAACTGCGGGGCCTCCAGTTCCTTGAACTCCAGGCCCTTGGGGTTGTCTGCGATGTCCTTCGGGGTGGCCTCGTTGCCGACGCCGCTCTTGAGCTTGATGACGCCGTTGGCGTCGAGGAGCTTGAGGGCTCGGGCCTCGTTGACGGTGTCGTTGGGGATTGCCACGGTCGCGCCGCTCTTGAGGTCGTCGGCCTTCTTCACCTTGTGCGAGTACAGGCCGAGCGGCTCCAGGTGCACGGTGACGACGGGCACGATGTGGGTGCCCTTCTTCTTGTTGAAGTCGTCGAGGAACGGCTGGTTCTGGAAGTAGTTGGCGTCCACCGACCCGTCTTCGGTCGCCGTGTTCGGCGTGTTGTAGTCGGTGAACTCCTTGACCTCGAGCTTGAGGCCCGCCTTTTCGGCCAAATGATCCTTGACGTAGTTCAGGATCTCGGCGTGCGGGACGGGGCTCGCGGCGACGACGAGAGCGCCGTTCTTGTCGGAGCCCTTGTCCGCGCCGCAGGCGGTCAGGCCCAGGGTGAGGGCGCCGGCGGTGAGGGCGATGGCGAGGGTCTTTGTGGTGTTACGCACGAAAAGTGCCTTTCTTTTTGGGCATACGAGGCCGCTGCGGGTGCCAGGGCGCTCTGCGCAGAAGGAAGTTAGGGGGGAGTTACGAGGGGTTGGAGCGGGGCTCAGGGGGCCTCGGATGCCTCGGCGACCTTGGCCACCGGACCGGGCTCCTCCGCCCGCTTCGTGGCCCGCACCGGCCGCAGCCGCGAAGTGGCCGAGGAGCGGCCGCGGTGCGACAGGGCACGGGCGGCGAAGTCACCGGCGAACTGGATGATGGAGATCACCACCGCCAGGATCGCCACGGTGATCCACATCAGCTCGGTCTCGAAGCGCTGGTAGCCGTACCGGATGGCGAGGTCGCCCAGGCCGCCGGCGCCGACCGTGCCGGCCATCGCCGAGTAGCCGATGAGCGCGACGATCGTGGTGGTGGCGCTGGAGATCAGCGACGGCAGCGCCTCGGGCAGCAGGACCTTGCGTACGACGGTCCAGGTGGAGCCGCCCATCGACTGCACCGCCTCGACGAGCCCGCCGTCCACCTCGCGCACCGCGGTCTCCACCAGCCGGGCGAAGAAGGGGATGGCGCCGATCGCCAGCGGCACGATCGCGGCCTCGGGGCCGATCGAGGTGCCCACGATCCAGCGGGTGAAGGAGATCAGCGCGACCATGAGGATGATGAACGGCATGGAGCGGCCGATGTTCACGATCTGGCCGACGACCTTGTTCACCACGACGTTCTGCAGCACCCCGCCGCGGTCGGTGAGCACCAGCAGCACCCCGAGGGGCAGTCCGCCGACCACCGCGATCAGCGCCGACCAGCCGACCATGTAGAGCGTGTCCCAACAGGCCTGCTCCAGCAGGGGCTGCATCTCGGACCAGGTCACTTGGCACCTTCCTTGGTCAGCTCAGTCGACTTGGCCGGCTTGGTCGGCTTGATGTCGTTCGCCGCGCGGAGCGCCGCCTCGGCGCCGCTGGCCACCTCGATCTGCAGCCCCTGCTCGCGCAGGAACCCGATCGGCACGACGTTCTCCTCGAACGGGCCGGGCAGTTCGATCCGCATCCGGCCGACCTGCCGGCCGCCGACGGTGTCCATGGCGGCGCCGAGGATCGAGATGTCGATGTTGTACGTACGCGCCAGCTGGGAAATGACCGGCTTGGTCGCGGCCTCACCGTGAAACGTGACGTCCACCACGGTCCGGTCGGTGCCCGGCAGCTCCCCGCCGACCGGGAAGAGCTCCCGCGCCAGTTCGGAGCCGGGCGTGGCGAGCAGATCGGCGACCGCGCCGGACTCCACGATCCGCCCGTCCCGCATCAGCGCCGCCGAATCGCAGATGGACTTGACGACGTCCATCTCGTGGGTGATCAGCAGCACGGTCAGCCCGAGTTGCCGATTCAGATCGCGCAGCAGCTGGAGGATCGAGCGGGTGGTCTCCGGGTCGAGGGCGGAGGTCGCCTCGTCCGACAGCAGCACCTTGGGGTCGCCGGCCAGCGCCCGGGCGATGCCGACGCGCTGCTTCTGGCCACCGGACAGCTGCGCCGGGTACGCCTTGGCCTTGTCGGCGAGGCCGACCAGGTCCAGCAGCTCCTGGGCCTTACGGGTGCGCTGCTTGCCGGATACGCCGAGGATCTCCAGCGGCAGCTCGACGTTGTCCCGGACGGTGCGCGAGGAGAGCAGGTTGAAGTGCTGGAAGACCATCCCGATCCCGGTACGGGCCTTGCGCAGCGCCGAACCGGCCCGCGGTCCGCGCCCGGCGAGCGCTGTGAGGTCCTGGCCGGCCACGGTGACCGTGCCCGAGGTGGGGCGCTCCAGGAGGTTCACACAGCGGATCAGGGTGGACTTGCCGGCGCCGCTCTGTCCGACGACGCCGTACACCTCGCCCTCGCGGACATGGAGGTCGACGCCGTCGAGGGCGGTGACCTCGCGGCCTCGTGAGCGGTAGACCTTGGTCAGGCCTGTCGTGGTGATCACAGGGGTTTCCGTCACTGTTGAGTGCACGGCGGATGGTGCCGCCGGGCACGGTTCGTTCATTGCGGAACGCGACGTGGAGCGACCCGGACGCACGCGAGCGCAAACGCGGGCGCGGCTTCGGGGTTCCGGTGACGCGGGGCGGCGCGGTCCGGCACGGATCGGTGCGGACGCGGCTCAGCTCAGCGGGTCTCGCTTCGGGGCGCGAGGCTCAGGCAAGGGCCCTCAGCGGTCACACATTCGACACATACAGCGAGCACCGGGCGTCTGGATCGCCTCGGTCGCGGTGGCGCGGCTGCTCGTCGTGGTCATGGGCGTAAGTAAAGCAGACACATGTACGGGCCCATCAAACTTGTCCGAATAGCGGACTAGCCAGATCAGTCCGTGGACGGTACGGGACGGAAGGCGGGGCGGCAGGAGGTCGGCTCACTCCCCCGCCGTGATCTCCAGCCCGCCCTCGATGGCCTTGACGGACACGGCCGACAGGTCCTTGACGACGACATCCGCGACCAGCTGTCCCCGGTCGGCCGTTGTGGTCAACGCCACGGTCCGCATCCCGGCCGCCCGGCCCGCCGCGAGCCCGGCCGGGGCGTCCTCGAAGACCACACAACGGGCCGGGCCGAAGCCGAGCTTGTCGGCGGCCAGCAGGAAGGGCTCGGGGTCCGGCTTGCCGCGCGTGATGTCGTCCGCGCTGATCAGCAACGCCGGGGAGATCCCGACCGCGGCGAGACGAGCCTCGGCCAGCTCGCGGTTGGCCGAGGTCACCACGGCCCAGCGGTCCACGGGAAGCCGCCCCAGCAGCTCGACCGTGCCGGGCAGCGCCACCACCCCGCCGCCCGCCACATCCGCCAGCTCCAGCTCGTCGATGCGGGCGCGGGCCTCGGGTATGCGGTGTGCGGGGAGCAGATCGCCGATGATGTCGGAGGCGGGGCGGCCGTGCAGCTCGACCCGCTCGAAGTCCTCCGCCGGGATTCCGTACTCCCGCGCCCAGCGGCTCCAGCAACGGTGGACCGACTCCAGGGACGAGATCAGGGTTCCGTCGTTGTCGAACAGCAGGGCGTCAGCGGAGATCTTCATATCGCGTCAGCGTACGGGGCCGCGGCCTCTTATCGTTCGCTTCTCCGCCCGCTCGGCGCAGAGGTGCGGCTTTCGCGGTCGTCTGCGGCCCGGCGGCCGCGCGTGCGTCGCTCACGTGGGGCGGAAACACAGCGCCCGCCGCGGCCGATTACCCTCGTCCCATGCTTGCCACCCCGCTTGCCACCCCCTGCGTGCGCCACCGCACCGCGCGGAGGTCCCGTTGATCGACGCGCTGACGGTCGCGCTCGGTGTGACCGCCCTCGCACTGGCCGCGTGGTGCGGGTTCGCCACCTACCGCGACCAGCCCACCAAGGACTGGCACTTCATCGGCATGGCCGTGGTGACCCTGCTGGGCCTGGTCCAGCTGGTCATAGGGATCGTCCTGCTGGCGCGCGGGCAGCGGCCCGACGACAGTGTGGCGATCTTCGTGGCGTATCTGGTCGGCTCGGGCCTCGCCGTGCCGATCGCGGCGTTCATGTCGCTGGCGGAGCGGACCCGGTGGGGATCGGCGACGGTGGCCGCGGCCGCCGTGGTGCTGGCCGTACTCGAGGTGCGGCTGTACGACATCTGGGGAGGCACCGGTGCCTGAGTCAGCGCCCGAATCCAGCACCGCCGACGAAGCCCAGCAGCCGGACCGGGCCAATCAGCCGCGTCGGGCCCGCTCGGGCGGACTCGGCCAGGGGCCGGGTCGGCTGCTGGTGCTGCTGTACGGGGTGTTCACCGTCGCGGCCGCGTCCCGCTCGATCTACCAGCTCGCCGCGCAGTACCACGAGGCCCCGCTCGCGTACATCCTCTCCGCGGTCTCGGCGGTCGTGTACGCGTTCATCACCGTCTCGCTCGTACGCGGCGGAGAGGGGGCGCGCAAGGCGGCGTTCGTCTGCTGCGCCGCCGAGCTGCTGGGCGTGCTGACCATCGGCACCTGGACGCTCGCGGACCCCTCCGCCTTCCCCGACCAGACGGTGTGGTCGGACTACGGGATGGGCTATCTCTTCATCCCGATCTTCCTGCCGGTCACCGGGCTCATCTGGCTGCGCAAGGCCCGCCAGGATTGATCCCGGCGGGCCTCGAACGCTGTCTCCGGCGCTGTCTCAGGCGCTGGCCGCGTACGCCGAGGGCGTGGCCTCCTTCTCCAGGGTGACCAGGCTCAGCCGGCGGTTGACCTCTTCGGTGCCCACCTGCGCATAGCCGTAACGCCGGTACAGCCGCAGATTGCCCTCGCTGCGGTGGCCGGTGAACAGCCGGTACCGCTTGGCGTCCCGCTCCTCGGTCAGCCGCTCCTCGATCGCCGCGAGCAGCCGCCCGCCCAGGCCGTGCCGCTGCATCCGCGGGTGCACGATGAGCTTGCCGATGGCGGCGGTGCCCTTGTCGTCGACCGTGCCGCGGACCGACCCGACGACCTCCGCGCCGAGCCGGGCCACGAGCACACAGCCCTTGCCCAGTTCGGCACGGAGGTCGTCGAGGGACTGGGTCAGCGGCTCGATCGAGTAGTCCCCGTAGAGCTCGGCTTCCCGCTGGTAGCACAAGTACTGCAACTTGAGGATCTGCTCGGCGTCGTCCGCGGTCGCCGCAGAGATGGTCACGCTCATGCCCATGTGCGCATGCCTCCCCTTGTATCGGTCCGCCGGCCGCGCTGAGGGTAGGGATGCGACCGGGGTGCTGGCCTGACCGGAGCCGTCGTGAGGATGCACGTCCGCCTCCGAGGCGCCGATTGTCTAACGCTCCTTTCCCCAGAGTTCAGGAGCCGCAACCTCCGCCGTGAGCATTCTGCGCAGGCAACCCAGACATCGGGAACGTACCGGGCCCAGGCTGCCCTGTGACATTCCCAACTCCCCCGCGATCTCGCGGTATGTCAGGTCGGCGCGGGACAGCAGCGCGCCCAGTAACAGGGGACAGCGGCCGGGCAGCCGGCGCACCGCCGCGCGCAGCACACGGCCCGTCTCCGCCCGGAGCACGACATGCTCGGCGGGTTCTGCATACTCGGCGTGCTCGACGGTCCGGGAGTCGGGGCCGCAGGGCGGGCCGTCGCCCACCGGGTCGTACGGCACCTCCCGCCGGGCCCGCCGCCTGGCCCCGCGCACCTCGGCCCGGACCGCGCCGCGCAGCCAGGCCGCGGGCTGGGGCGGCGGCCCGTCCGCGCGGGTGCGCTCCAGCAGCCGCAGCCACACCGCCTGTTCGAGCTCGGCCGGTTCGATACCCGCACCGTAGGCCTCGGCCGCCGCCTCGGCGGCGAGCAGCGGGCGGAGTTTTTCCAGAAGATCCATACCCGGCGGGACGTGGGCGGGTCGGGACCGGTTGCCGGTGCGCCGGTCTCTCACCCGAGGGGGTGGCCACGCGGACGCGAGTTGACGCGGCGGACGTGGGCCGACGGAGCCGGCCCAGGTGGATGGAGACGCCGCGGCGCGCGGTGGTGTCCCCCTGTACGGGCAGGCTGTACGGGCAGGGCACCGCCGCGCGCCGGGCGGGTGTTCACCGGCTGTTCATCGGCTCTTGCGGAAGTCCTCCGCCGCGAGCAGCGCGGTGTCCGGGTTGTCGGAGAAGATGCCGTCGATGCCCGTCTCGAAGTACTTCTTGAAGGCGCCGAAAGCGTCCCCGTACGCGTTGGGGTCGGTGCCGCGCCGGAAGTCGGCGGGCAGGAAGGTGTTCTCGTTGCGCATGGTGTAGGGGTGCAGCACGAGACCGGCCGCGTGCGCGTCCTTGACCACGCTCGTCGGGGTGCCCAGCTTGCCGTCTGCGGTGCGCGGGATGATCACGGACAGGTCCGGGCCGATGCCCTGGGCGTAGCTCGCGATCCACTTCAGGCCCTCGGGCTTGACCAGGTCCGCGACCGTGCGCGGGTCGTTCGCCTCGATGAAGTCCCAGGGGCGGCTGTTGATGGTGGACAGCAGCACGACCGCCGGGGTGCCGACCAGCTTGCGCAGCCGCTGGATGCTGCTCGGCTCGAAGGACTGCAGGAACAGCGCCGCGTCTTTCTTGTGGCGGCCGTACTTGCGCAGCAGCTTGGCCAGCGGCTCTTCCAGGCCGAGCCCCAGCTTGCGGAAGTAGGTGGGGTGCTTGGTCTCGACGTACAGCCAGATCCGGCGGCCCCGCTTACGGCCCTCCCGGTCGGCCCACTGCAGCACCTCCTCGAAGGTGGGCACCTCCCAGCGGCCGTCGTAGAGCGTGTTGCGCTGGCGGTTGCCGGGGATGCGCTCCTTGGCGCGCAGGGTCTTCAGCTCGGCGAGTGTGAAGTCCTCGGTGAACCAGCCGGTCAGCGCGGTGCCGTCGACGGTCTTGGTGGTCTTGCGGTCGGCGAACTCCGGATGCGCGGAGACGTCCGTGGTGGCCGTGATGTCGTTCTCGTGGCGGCAGACGAGATGGCCGTCCTTGGTGGGGACCAGATCCTGCTCGATGATGTCGGCGCCCATGTCGAGCGCGAGCTGGTACGAGCCCAAGGTGTGCTCGGGCCGGTATCCGCTGGCCCCGCGGTGCCCGATGACGGTGGGCACCGGCAGGCCGTGGCCCTTCCCGGACGCCTCCCCGGACGCTTCCCCGGACGCCTCTGCCGCCGTGGCCGTACCCGCCCCGCCCAGCGCCATCGCCCCCGCGCCGAGGGCCGCGGCCCCCAGGATGGCGCGACGTCCAGGCTTCTGCTCCCGCTCCATGACACTCCTCGCTGTGGAGTCGTTACCTGCCAAAACCTGATCAAAAGACGGCCCGATCGTAGGGTGGAGCGGCTTTCCTGCGGGAGACGTTGGGCAGAACGCGTGGGAAACGTGGGTCAACAGTGCGTATCAGGTGGGTGAACCCGGTGTGCGCGGGGGCTTGACCGGCGAGTATCGTCTCATCGGCGCAAGTGCGCGGTATCGGGTTGACTCACCCTGAGTAACCGACCCTCCCGCACGCGGGCGCCTCAGCTCATGACCCCGACCGGAGGGCCCGTTGTCCCGATTTGCGTTCCTGAAGGCAGTGCTCGGTCCGCTGATGCGCCTGATGTTCCGCCCGCAGGTCGAGGGGGCGGAGCGGATCCCGGGCTCCGGCCCGGTCATCCTCGCGGGGAACCATCTCACCTTCATCGACTCGATGATCCTGCCGTTGGTCTGCGACCGTCAGGTCGTCTTCATCGGCAAGGACGAGTACGTCACGGGCAAGGGCCTCAAGGGCCGGCTGATGGCCTGGTTCTTCACCGGCGTCGGCATGATCCCGGTGGACCGGGACGGCGGACACGGCGGCGTGGCCGCGCTGATGACCGGCCGCCGGGTGCTGGAGGAGGGCCGGATCTTCGGCATCTACCCCGAGGGCACCCGCTCGCCCGACGGCCGCCTCTACCGCGGCCGCACCGGTATCGCCCGGCTCACCCTGATGACGGGCGCCCCGGTGGTGCCGTTCGCGATGATCGGCACGGACCGGCTCCAGCCGGGCGGCAAGGGGCTGCCGCGGCCGGGCCGGGTGACGGTCCGCTTCGGCGAGCCGCTGGAGTTCACCCGCTACGAGGGCATGGACCGCGACCGCTTTGTGCTGCGGGCGGTGACGGATGAGGTCATGAGCGAGGTCATGCGGCTGTCCGGCCAGGAGTACGTGGACATGTACGCCACGAAGGCGAAGGCCGCCTGACCTTCCCGCTCTTCCTTTCAGGCGGCCTCGTTGCCGTGTGTGACGCCGTGTGTGACGCGGATCTTCGACTGCCGGTGGGGCAGTTCCTCCCAGTCGTC
Source organism: Streptomyces sp. NPDC000941 (assembly GCF_053599555.1). Lineage (NCBI taxonomy): Bacteria > Bacillati > Actinomycetota > Actinomycetes > Kitasatosporales > Streptomycetaceae > Streptomyces > Streptomyces sp. NPDC000941. The sequence goes on along the minus strand of NZ_JBSFMM010000004.1, from coordinate 112,952 downwards.
CATGAACCGCGCGGCGAGCCCATGGTCCGCGGCGAGCCGCACCAGGGTGGCCGTGCGGTAGTAGAAGTCCTCGCGCAGCACATGGTGCTCGGGCCCCTCGGTGCGGTTGAAGGTGAAGTCGAAGTACCCGCCCGGGGCGAGCACCCGCCCGACATGGGCCAGGCACTCGTCGATGACCTCCCGGGGCGAGTGGGAGAAGACGCTGTGCGCGTGCACCACGGTGAAATGCGCCTCGGGTAGCGCCGCCAGGCGCAGATCGCGCACCAGGCTCAGCAGGGGCACCTTCGCTTGCAGGCCACGGCCCGCCACGACCTCCTGGGCCGCGAGGAGAATATCCGGCGATATGTCGATACCGTGATAGTGGCCCGCGTCGAGATAGTCGATAAAACGCCACCCGGCACGCAGATTGCCGCATCCGATGTCCAGCAGCCGGTCGTCGGGCCGCAGACCGTGCCGCAGGAGATAGTCGTACTGCATCTCCCCCAGGGCGAGCCAACGCTCATGCGAGGCGCTGCCCACCGCCGCCTCGGGGTTCCGGGCGGTGTCGTCCCGCATCACCGCCCGGTAGTAGGCGATGTGATCGCGAGTGGAGACGCGCAGCCGCAGATCCCGGGCGAGCCGCCGCATATAGCGTGGCACCCGTTGGGGATGTCGTACGGCGTACCGGACCTTGTGCAGGGCGCTCGCGCGATTCCTGGCCGACGTGCCGGGCTCCGCGGTGCTCGCGGCCGAGGCGGTGCGTATGGGTACGGGCATTCGGGACCTCGCCTGACGGCAGGGGTTATGTCCTGGTCAGCCCCATCGTCTCCGCCCCCGTACGCCCTCGCCAGCCGCGTGTGGCGTACGGGCCCCGCCCGCGAAATCCGGTGGTCGCCCCGGTCGGCGCGGCGCCGCCGCATGGGCGGGGCTTGCTCTCCCCCTTCTCGCGGCGGAGCCGCAGGGGGAGAGCAGGGGAAGCCCCTCAGGCCCAGGGCAGTTGCGCGCGGTGGTGCCAGTAGTCCTCCGGGGTCTCGGCCAGGGTCGCCAGAGTCTCCCGCTGGCCCTCGTCCAGCGTCAGCTGCGCCGCCGCCAGGTTGGAGTCCAGCTGGGCGGTCGTCGCCGCGCCCGAGAGGACGACGCTCACCCACGGCTGGTGCAGCACCGCCGCGAGGGCGACCGCGTCGGGGCCCGTGCCCGTCTCCTGGGCGATGTGGCGCAGCGCCTCCGGGAGTTGGTCCGAGGCCGCGAGGCGGCCGTTGGCGACGGTTTCCTTGATGATCACCGCCCGGCCCGCCTCATGCGCCTCGGCCAGGGCCGCGCCCGCCGAGGGGTCGAGCAGGTTGTACGTGGACTGGACCGTACGGAACAGCGGTTCCCCGTCCACCGTGACCTCCAGCGCGGCGCGGATCGCGGCCGCCTGGGCGGGTCCGCTGGTCGACAGCCCGATCGTGACGCCTTCGGCCGCGAGCCGGGCCAGCCGGGCGTGCAGTTCGGGGTCGGTGAGGGCGGGGCTGTCGAGGGTGACGGAGTGCACCTGGTACAGGTCGAGCCGGTCGCCGAGCAGGGCGCGGCTCTCCGCGCTCTGGCGGTCGTACGTCGCGATGCCGTGGTCCTTGACCTCGTGCGTCTTGACGTCCGTACGCCAGTCGGCGACATACGTGTAGCCCCACTTGCTGCCGACGACCACGTCCCGCACCTCGGGGCGCCGGTCCAGCCAGCCGGCCAGGAACTCCTCGGCCCGCCCGTACGAGCGCGCGGCGTCCAGATAGCGCACGCCGCGCGCGTACGCGGCGTCCAGCACCTCGTACGTGCGCTCGCGCATCGCCTCGACGGTGCGCTCGGCCGGGAGGTCCCGCTCCCGGCCGAGGTTGATGTAGCCGGGACGGCCCACGGCGGCCAGGCCGAGGCCGATCCGGGCCGTGGGGGTGGTGACTTCCGCGAGGCGCGCGAACGCCATGGTCTGTCTGCCTCCTTGTATCGGGTAGCCGGGTAGCCGGATGGCCGAGGGTAGCCGGGTGGCCGTCGGGCCAGCAGCACCGTACGTCAGCGCTGGGCGTCCGCCCACTCCCGCTGCGCCGCCAGGTCCGCCTTCACCTCGACGAGCTGCGCGGCCACCGCCGAGGGGGCCGTGCCGCCCCGCCCGTTGCGGGAGGCGAGGGCGCCCGGGACGTTGAGGACGGTGCGGACCTCCGGCGTCAGGTGCGGGGAGATCTTCGCGAACTGCTCGTCGGTGAGCTGGTCGAGCTCGATGCCCGTCCGCTCGCACTCCTTGACGCACTCTCCCGCCGTCTCATGTGCCACACGGAACGGCACGCCCTGCTTGACCAGCCATTCCGCGATGTCGGTGGCGAGCGAGAACCCGGCGGGGGCCAGCTCCTCCATACGCTCGCGGTTGACGGTGAGGGTCGCCATCATGCCGGTGAAGGCGGGGAGCAGGACCTCCAGCTGGTCGCAGGAGTCGAAGACCGGCTCCTTGTCCTCCTGGAGGTCGCGGTTGTACGCGAGGGGCAGGGCCTTGAGGGTGGCGAGCAGGCCGGTGAGGTTGCCGATCAGGCGGCCGGACTTGCCGCGGGCGAGCTCGGCGATGTCCGGGTTCTTCTTCTGGGGCATGATCGACGAGCCGGTGGAGAAGGCGTCGTGGAGGGTGACGAAGGAGAACTCCTTCGTGTTCCAGATGATGATCTCCTCCGCGATCCGCGAGAGGTCGATGCCGATCATCGCGGTGATGAAGGCGAACTCGGCGACGAAGTCGCGGGAGGCCGTGCCGTCGATGGAGTTGGCCGAGGAGCCGCCCTCGAAGCCCAGGTCGGCGGCGACCGCCTGCGGGTCGAGACCCAGCGAGGAGCCGGCCAGCGCGCCCGCTCCGTACGGCGAGACGGCGGTGCGCACGTCCCACTGCCGCAGCCGCTCCGCGTCCCGGGACAGCGCCTGGGCATGGGCCAGGACGTGGTGGGCGAAGAGGATCGGCTGGGCGTGCTGGAGGTGGGTGCGGCCGGGCATGGCGACGTCCGGGTGGGCCTCGGCGAGGCCGACCAGCGCGCCCTGCAGATCGGCGATGAGGCCGCCGACGATCCGGGCGTGGTCGCGCAGATACATCCGGAAGAGCGTGGCGACCTGGTCGTTGCGGGACCGCCCGGCGCGCAGCTTGCCGCCGAGGTCGGGGCCGATCCGCTCCAGCAGGCCGCGCTCGAGCGCGGAGTGCACGTCCTCGTCGGCGATGGTGCCGGTGAACTCGCCGGAGGCGACGTCGGCCTCCAGCAGGTCGAGCCCGGCCAGCATCCGCTCCAGCTCGTCCTCGGTGAGCAGCCCCGCCGCGCGCAGGACGCGGGCGTGGGCGCGGGAGCCGGCGATGTCGTACGGCGCCAGGCGCCAGTCGAAGTGCACGGAGGCGCTCAGCTTCTCCAGTGCCTCGGACGGCCCGTCGGCAAAGCGCCCGCCCCACAGGCGTACGTCACCGTTGTTGCCGTTGCTCACGCGTTGCTCCTTGAGGGGTGTGGATGTGCGGCCGCCTCCCCGCCGGGGGCGAGGAGGCGGCTGTGACATGCAGGTTACTGGCTGCCTCAGCCCTGCTCAGCTCAGGTCAGCTCTGCTCTAGATCCCGGCCGGCCGCGATCTTGCTGGACAGGCCGAAGATCTCGATGAAGCCCTTGGACAGCGACTGGTCGAAGGTGTCGCCGGTGTCGTAGGTCGCCAGGTTGAAGTCGTACAGCGACTGGTCGGACCTGCGGCCGGTGACCACCGCGCGGCCGCCGTGCAGGGTCATCCGGATGTCACCGGAGACATACTCGTTGGCCTCGGCGATGAAGCCGTCGAGGGCCCGCTTGAGCGGGGAGAACCACAGCCCGTCGTAGACGAGCTCGCTCCACCGCTGCTCGACCTGGCGCTTGTGGCGGGCCAGTTCGCGCTCGACGGTGACGTTCTCCAGCTCCTGGTGGGCGGTGATCAGCGCGATGGCGCCGGGGGCCTCGTAGACCTCCCGTGACTTGATCCCGACGAGCCGGTCCTCGACCATGTCGATCCGCCCGACGCCCTGGGCCCCGGCCCGCTCGTTGAGCTGCTGGACGGCCTGGAGGACGGTGACCGGCCGGCCGTCGATGGCGACCGGGACGCCCTTGTCGAAGGTGATGATCACCTCGTCGGCCTCGCGCGGGGTGGCCGGGTTCGAGGTGTACTCGTACACGTCCTCGATCGGCGCGTTCCAGATGTCCTCCAGGAAGCCGGTCTCCACGGCCCGCCCGAAGACGTTCTGGTCGATGGAGTACGGGGACTTCTTGGTGGTCGCGATCGGCAGCTGCTTCGCCTCGCAGAAGGCGATGGCCTTGTCCCGGGTCATCGCGTAGTCGCGGACCGGGGCGATGCACTTCAGGCCGGGGGCCAGCGAGGAGATTCCGGCCTCGAAGCGGACCTGGTCGTTGCCCTTCCCGGTGCAGCCGTGGGCGACGGTCGTCGCGCCGTGCTTCTTCGCGGCGGCGACCAGGTGCTTGACGATCGTGGGCCGGGAGAGCGCCGAGACCAGCGGATAGCGGTCCATGTACAGCGCGTTGGCCTTGATCGCCGGGAGGCAGTACTCGTCGGCGAACTCGTCCTTGGCGTCCGCGACCTCCGCCTCGACCGCCCCGCAGGCGAGCGCGCGCTTGCGGATGACGTCCAGGTCCTCGCCGCCCTGGCCGACGTCCACGGCGACGGCGATGACCTCGGCGCCCGTCTCCTCGGCGATCCAGCCGATGGCGACGGAGGTGTCAAGGCCGCCGGAGTAGGCGAGTACGACGCGCTCGGTCACAGGGTTCTCCTTTGGATTCATGCACTAGCTGGCATAAGTATGCACTCCTCCGAATATTTCGTCAACGAGCCCCAGCCGCGCCAGACAGCCCGACCCGGCACGGCTGCGGCGATTCGCCCGATATCGCATCGTCCACCGCCCCGATTCCATGATTCCTCGGCGCCCATTGAGACGTCGGCGCCCCCGAGCCGTACTCCCCGGCACCGGAGCCGTCCGGTGACGCGCGGACGCGTGCGAAAGGGGACAGGCCGTTGACGACGGTGACGAACAGCCCGACCGACCGGCGGGAGGTGATGCGGCGCATCCGTCCCCGCCGCTCTCCCGCGGTGCCGCTGATCCTGCTGAGCTGGGCGGGGGCCGCGGCGGTGGTGACGCTGTGGTGGCAGAACACCCCGAACGTGGTCGGCAACGCCGAGTGGCTGGTCGGCGGGGGACGGCTGACCGGGCTGCTCAGCGGGTACTCCATCGCGCTGGTCGTGCTGCTGATGGCGCGGGTTCCGGCGCTGGAGCGGCGCGTGGGGTCGGACCGGGTCGCGCGGTGGCACGCCATAAGCGGCCGGTACACGCTGTGCCTGATCCTCGCCCATATCGTGCTGATCATCTGGGGGTACTCGGCCCAGGCGCAGACGAGCCTCGTCGACCAGACCGTGACGGTGGTGACCGAGTACCCGGACATGATCAAGGCGGTGGTCGGCACCGGGCTGCTGCTGCTGGTCGGCCTGATCTCGGCGGGCGTGGTGCGCCGCCGGATGCCGTACGAAGCCTGGTACTACCTGCATCTGCTGACGTACGCGGGCGTGTTCCTGGCCTTCTGGCACCAGCTGACCGCCGGCGCCGAGTTCGTCGCCGACGACATGGCGCGCATCGGCTGGTACGCGCTGTACGGCAGCGTCACCGCCGCCATGGTGTGGTACCGGGTGCTGGTGCCGGTGGGGCTGAATCTGCGGCACCGGATGCGGGTGCTGGCCGTCGTCCCCGAGGCGCCCGGCATGGTCTCGGTGGTGATCGGCGGGCGGAACCTCGACCGGCTGGGCGCGGAGCCCGGGCAGTTCTTCCGCTGGCGGTTCCTGGCGCCGGGGCTGCGGTGGGGCTCCCACCCCTACTCACTGTCCGCGCCCCCGCAGGAGGAGCGTATGCGGATCACGGTGAAGGCGGTGGGCGGGCACAGTACGGCGCTCGCCACGCTGGAGCCGGGGACGCGGGTGTGGGCCGAGGGGCCGTACGGGGCGATGACCACCGGGCGGCGCAGCCGCAGCAAGGTGCTGATGATCGCGGGCGGTGCGGGGATCACCCCGCTGCGGGCGCTGTTCGAGACGCTGCCCGGCCGCGGCAGCGACATCACACTGCTCTACCGGGCCCGCAGCATGGAGGACCTGGCGCTGTGGGACGAGCTCCAGCGGATCGCCGAGGAGCGCGGGGCCCGGCTGCTGTACGCCGTGAACGGACCGGACGGCGCACGCCCCGAGATCACCCCCGAGCGGCTGCGCTCGGTACTGCCCGATATCGACCGGCACGACGTCTTTCTGTGCGGGCCTCCCGGCCTGACCGAGCACGCATACGCGGCGCTGCGCGAGGCCGGAGTGCCCGACCGCCGTATCCACCACGAGTCCTTCGAAATGTAAGGGAGGCGGAGTCATGAAGAGGAAACATCCGCTGCGCCGGATCATGCTGGGCACCGCGGCCACCGTCTCCGGGGTCGTGTTGCTGCTCGCACTCAAGCAGCCCGGGTCGGAGCCGGTCGCCGCGGCCGATCCGCAGAACCCCGCACAGGCGCCGCAGGCGCCCGCCACCGCGCCGGCGGCACCCGGCGGGGGCAATGGCGGCGATGGCGGAGGCGGTGGTGGTGGCGGCAATGGCGGTGGCGCGCGTACGGTCACCGGCGACGCGGCCCAGACCCAGTACGGCCCGGTCCAGGTGAGCGTGACCGTCAGCGGCGGCAAGATCACCGGAGCCACGGCCGTCAAAACCCCCGACTCCGGCCCGCAGAGCGACCAGATCGCCGCCGATTCGGTGCCCAAGCTGAACAAGGCCGCACTGACCGCCCAGAGCGCGAAGATCGACACCGTGTCCGGCGCCACGTACACCAGCGAGGGCTACCGCAAGTCCCTGCAGAGCGCGCTGGACAAGGCCGGTCTGTGATGGACGGCGAGCCGCGGCGGATGCTGCATGTCGAGGAGACCATGGGCACGGTCTTCTCCCTCGACGTCCGTGAGGTGCCCGAAGCGGGCCGGCCCCGGGTGCGGGCCGCGCTGGACGGGGCGGCGGCCTGGCTGCACCGGGTCGACGAGCTCTTCTCCACCTGGCGGGCGGACAGCCAGATCAGCCGGTTGCACCGTGGCGAACTCGATGTGTCGCAGTGCGATGCGGACGTACGGGATGTGCTGCGGCTGGCCAAGGAGGCCGATCGGCTCAGCGACGGCTGGTTCAGCGCCCGCTACGCCGGGCAGCTGGATCCGACCGGTCTGGTCAAGGGCTGGGCGGTGGAGCGCGCCGCCCAGATGCTGGCGTCGGCGGGGGCCGGGTCGGTGTGTGTCAACGGCGGCGGGGACATCCAGACGCACGGCGGGCCGTGGCGGGTGGGCATCGCCGATCCGCTGCGCCCCGGGGAGCTGGCCGCCGTGGTGGAGGCCCGCGACGAGCTGGCCGTGGCGACCTCGGGCCCAGCCGAGCGCGGCTGCCACATCCTCGATCCGTACACCGGCGCGCCCCCCGCGGATCCGCTCGCCTCGGTCACCGTGGTGTGCCGGAGCCTCACGGACGCGGACGCCTGGGCCACCGCGGCGTGCGCGATGGGCGCCGAGCGGGCCCGCCCCTGGCTGCAGCGGCTGCCGGATGCGGCGGCGTTCGCCGTCACGTCCGACGGCACGACCTGGCAGACGAGCGGCTTCGCCCGGTACGACGCGGCGATGTGCGTCTGAGGTTCAAGAACCTCAGCCGCCGACCGCCTCGGCCGGCAGGGGCAGGTGGCTCCGGGCCGGGTCGGGTCGGATCCCGTTTCCGCTGCCGTCCCGCATGCCCCATGAAAACATCGGCCGCGCCACCCCGTCGCCCGGATAATGCGCCTCATGGGAAAGGTCTATGAACGCATTGACGGCAGGCTGCGCACCTTCATCGAAGAGCAGAAGATCTTCTTCACCGCCACCGCCCCGCTCGCCGGGGACGGCACGGTCAATCTCTCCCCGAAGGGGCTGACCGGCTCCTTCGCCGTTCTCGACGAGCTGACGGTGGCCTATCTGGACTTCGCCGGGAGCAACGCGGAGACCATCGCCCATCTGCGGGAGAACGGCCGGATCACCTTGATGTGGTGCGCCTTCACCGGCCCGCCGAACATCGTGCGGGTGCACGGCCGCGGCGAGCCCGTCTTCCTCGACGACCCGCGCTTCCCGGGCCTGCTGGAGCACTTCCCGGACATCGACGTGGCCGAGCACGGGCTGCGGGCGATCATCGTCGTGACGGCGGAGCTGATCCGGGACACCTGTGGGTTCGCGGTCCCCTTCATGGACTACCGGGAGGACCGTGCGCTGCACGCCGACCGCTTCCGGCGCGAGACGGGGGACACGCTGAGCGCGTACTTCGAGAAGAAGGAGCACGTGGCCTCGAGCATCGACGGGCTGCCCGGTCTGCCGCTCCCGCTGCCGCCGCGTACGGCCTGAGGCACCGCCCGCGGCACCGTCCGCGGCATCGCCTGAAGCACGGCCTGAGACACCATTTGCGCGCGGTGACCCAAATTGCGTGTAGGGACCACATAACGAGACGGTGTTGCGCGGCGCCCCGCCGAGGGCGTTCGATCACGCGGTGCGATCCGAAGATACGAGCCGCAGGGCGGACGCCACGGCGCCGCCGACACCGCCGCAGCCCGCCACCGCCGACCGGGCGGCCAGACGGGCCGTCACCGTCTTCCCCCTCCTGGTCCTCGCCGCGGGCGCGGCGGGCCTGGCCACGCCCGGCACCTTCAGCGGATGGGCGCCGAACGTTCCCTACCTACTGGGAACGATCATGTTCTGCATGGGCTTGACCCTGACCGCGCATGACTTCACCGGCGTGCTCAAGCGTCCCTGGGCGGTGGCGCTGGGCCTGGTGGCGCACTATGTGATCATGCCGGGCCTGGGGTGGCTCATCGCCCATGCCCTGGGCCTGTCACCGCAGTTGGCGGCCGGTGTGATCCTCGTCGGCTGCGCCCCGAGCGGTACGGCCTCGAATGTGGTGACGTACCTGGCGCGCGGCGATGTGGCGCTGTCCGTCTCGGTGGCGACCGTCTCCACGGTGCTCGCCCCGCTGGTCACCCCGCCGCTGACGCTGCTGCTGGCCGGGGAGTATCTGCCGGTGGACGCCGGGTCGATGGTCACCGACATCCTCAAGACGGTGCTGCTGCCGGTCGTCGGGGGTGTGGTCGTACGGCTGCTGGCGGGGCGTTATCTCGGGCGGGTGCTGGGGCTGCTGCCCTGGCTGTCGGCCGCCACCATCGCCGTGATCGTGGCGGTCGTGGTGGCGGCGAGCGCGGACGCCATCAAGTCGGCCGCCGCGCTGGTGCTGCTGGCCGTCGTGCTGCACAACGGCCTCGGGCTCGCGCTCGGCTACGCGGCGGGCCGCGCCGCCCGCCTCGGCGAGCCCGCCGGGCGGGCCATGGCCTTCGAGGTCGGCATGCAGAACTCGGGCCTCGCGGCGTCACTGGCGTCCGCGCACTTCAGCCCGCTGGCCGCGCTCCCGGCCGCCGTCTTCTCCGTCTGGCACAACATCTCGGGCGCGCTGGTCGCCGCCTGGATGTCCCACCGCTCGCGCCGAGCGGCGGAGAGCTGACGGCGGGGGTCACGCGACGACCGGGTCCTCCCAGGCCCGGTCGACCACCCGCACCAGACCCAGGTCCGTCAGCTTGATCTGGGGCGACACCGGGAGGGTCATGGTGGACACGCTCATGAAGGCGTTGCGGTGGAGCCAGCCCCACCCGTGCAGCGCCTCCCGTACGGCGCCCGCGCCGGCCGCGACCTCGGGTGCGGGCGCGGTGGACATCACGCCGCCCACGGGCAGCGGCAGATGGACGTCCGGCCGCCCGGTCACCGCCACGCAGATCCCGCCGTGCGAGCCGATGACGCGGTTGGCCGCCCGGCGCAGCGCGCCCGCGTCGGTGGCCACCACGGTGAGGTTGTGGCTGTCGTGCGCGTACGTGGTGGCGGTGGCGCCCTTGGCGAGGTCGAAGCCCACCACGGGGGCCATCGTCCGGCGGCCGGTGCCGTGGTGGCGTTCGTACACCGCGAGCACGGCCGTCCTGCCCTCCCAGTGCACGACCCCGTCGCGTACGGGCAGCACGACCTCGGCCGGCTCGGTGAAGGTGTCGACGGGGTTGACCCGCAGCGCCCGGAAGGTGTGCTCCCCGTCGGGGAGGTCGGCGTGCCATACGCAGTCGGCCTCCTCCAGCGGGGTGAGGCGGACGGAGTCGGCGAAGGGGTTGTCGGGCGCCGGCCCGGCGGTGTGCGCCGGCCCGACGGCATCCGTCAGCCCTGCGGTGTGCGTCGGCCCGGCGGTGTCTTCCTCGGCCACGACGCGGCCCCCGCAGACCACCGTCACCGGTGTCGGGTCGTCGAGGGCGCGCAGCAGGACCAGGTCCGCCCGCTTGCCGGGGGCCACCACGCCCCGGTCGTCCAGGCCCAGGCGGCGGGCCGGGTGCAGGGTCAGGGCGCGCAGTACGGTGGCCGGGCTCATCCCGACGTCGAGCGCGACGCGGGCGATGTGGTCCAGGTGTCCGCGGTCGAGGATGGCGTCGGCCGCCAGGTCGTCGGTGACCAGGCAGAAGTCGGGCAGCACGGGGAGCTCGTGGAGGCGGCGCACCAGCTCGGCGCTCAGGCACTTCTCCTGCAGCATCAGCAGCATGCCGAGCCGCGCCTTCTCGACCGCGACCTCGGGGGTGTTCTTGGTGTGGTCGGAGTCGATCCCCGCCCACAGGTATTCGCCGAGGTCGTCGCCGGTCAGGTTGGGGCAGTGGCCGTCCAGGCGGACGCCCTTGCGCCGCGCCGCGTCGACGATCGAGCGCATCCGCGGGGAGCCCGCGACCACGGCGCGGTAGTCCATCACCTCGCCGAGGGTGGTCACCCCGTCCCAGTCGAGCATCTCGGCGATGTCCTCGGCGGTCAGCGAGGAGCCCGCGGTCTCGAAGCCCTCCAGCGCGGGCACGCACGACGGCACGGCCCACAGCATGGTCTGCTCGGCCCCGCGGCCCTGCTCGATCATCCAGGCCATGGCCTCGCGCCCCGCGACGTTGACGATCTCGTGCGGGTCGGCGAGGACCGTGGTGGTGCCCCGGGGCAGGGTGATCCGGGCGAACTCGGCGGGGGTGAGCAGCGAGCTCTCGATGTGCATATGGGCGTCGATGTAGCCGGGCGCGACGATCAGCCCGTCGGCGTCCAGGACGCGCTCGGCCTCGATCCGCACGCCCGGGGCGGTGACGGCGCGGATGAGGTCGCCGGTCACCACCACGTCGGCCGGCAGGATCTCGCCGGTGTGCACCGAGAAGACGCCGGCGCCACGGATGAGGAGGTCGCAGCGGCTTGGCATCGGCATGGGGTCTCCTGCTCGCTTCCTGCTCTGGGGGTTTTGGTGAGGGGTGCGGCCGTTACGGCGCGGGGGTGGTGTCCGCGCCGTAGTGGCCGCGCAGCCGGGACATCAGGAAGACGCGGAACGCCTCCGTGTCCACGCCGGTCGCCACGCGCGCGTTGGGCGCCAGGCCGGTGCGCCCGTGCACATCGGCCACCAGGGCGCCGCGGGTGAACTCGCCCGCGCACTCGACGGTCACCCACGCCTCCGTCCACTCCAGCAGCTCCGGGCGGACGGCGGCGGCCACGGCGAGCGCGTCGTGCACGGCGCAGGCGCGCACCTGGTGGCGGCGGGCGTAGCGGTCGATGAGGTGGCGCAGCATCCGCCCGGCCGCGGTGGTGACGGGCGCGCCGTCGGCGACGAGCGCGTCGGCGTCGGCGAGCGGGGTGAGGGCCTTACGGGTGACGTCGAGGCCGACGATGTGCAGCGGGACGCCGGACTCGGTGACGTAGCGGGCGGCTTCCGGGTCGGCGTGGAAGTTGAACTCGGCGGCGGGGGTGGTGTTGCCCGGGGCGAACGCCGCGCCGCCCATGACCACGATCTCCCGCAGCAGAGCGCGGGTGTCGGGGTGGGTGTGCAGCAGCGCGGCGACGTTGGTGAGCGGCGCGGTGGCGATGAGGGTGATCTCCCCCGGGCCCGCGCCGCGCAGTTGCTCGGCCATCCAGTCCACGGCGTGGCCGGGGTGGGCGGCGCGGGCGGCCGCGGGGAGTTCGACGCCGCCGAGGCCGTACGCGCCGTGCACCGGCTCGTCGGGGTGGCGCGGCACCCGGGCCAGCGGCCCGGCGTGGCCGCGGAGCACGGGGGTGGCCGCGGCGGGTCCGCCGATCAGGTCGCACAGCCGCAGGGCGTTGTCGACCACCTGGTCGAGGCCGACGTTGCCCGCGACCGTGGTCACGCCCGCGACCTCGAGCTCCGGCGACGCGTACGCCAGGAAGAGGGCGATGGCGTCGTCGATGCCCGGGTCGCAGTCGATCACGACCCGCCTGGGGGCCTGGCTCATCCGGAGACCTCGCGCTGGAAGCGGTCCACCCACGCGTCGTTGTGCTCGACGGAGTACTTCAGGTCGGGCGAGGTGAACCCGGCGGCGGCCGGGTCGCTCGCGGCCTCGCCGGACACCTTGGTGATGGCGGCGGGGACCTTGGCGTCCTTGTTGACCGGCTTGTCGCTGAAGGAGGCGGCCGCCTTCTCCTGGACGTCGGCGGACAGCAGGTAGTCGAGGAACTTCTCGGCGCCCGCCTTGTTCTTGGCGCCCTTGACGATCTGGGCGGTGTTGGCGGCGACGTAGCGGCCCTTGTCGAACGGCACCCAGCCGATGGGCTTGCCGGCCTTGGCCGGGTCCACGGCGAACAGGTCGAGGCCGGGGGCCATCTCGACCTCGCCGCGGTCGAGGAGGCTGACCAGCTCGGTGGAGCGGTTGAAGAACTTCAGCACATTGGGCTTGAGGTCGGAGAGCTTCTTGAAGCCGGTGTCGGTGTCCTTGGGGCCCGAGCCGTACGTCGCGGAGACGGCCTGGAGGAACGGGACGCCGGCGCTGGTGGACAGGTCGGGGACGGCGACCTTGCCCTTGTACTTCGCGTCCCACAGGCTCTCCAGCGTGGGCGGCTGCTTGACCTTGTCGGTGCGGTAGAGCATCCCGAGCAGCTGGTAGGTGTAGGCCGGGCCGTAGCCGTCCTGGCTCTTGGCGAAGTCGTAGATCTTCGCCATGTTGGGGACCTTCTTGGGGTCGACCTTGTCGAAGAGGCCCTGCTTCTGGCCCATGGCGGCGAAGAGGTCGGAGATCATCACAACGTCCACGGTGGGGTCGTTCTTGTTGACCCGCAGCTTGGTCAGCCGGTCCGCGTTGGCCCCCGTCTCCAGGGTGACATCGATGCCGGTCTTCTTCTCGAACGGCTTGATCACCGTCTCCTCGAAGCGGTCGGCCCCGAAGCCGAAGGTGCTCACCGTCAGCTTCTTCGGGTCGGCCTTGGCGCTCTCCGCGCAGCCGGAGAGGGTGAAGGCGATCAGGGACGCGGCCAGGGCGCCGGTGGTGAGTCTGGCGGTGCGGATCATGCGGGACACTCCTGGTGAGGGTTTTTGCCGAGCCGAGCGGCGCCGTCGTCGCGGGGCAGAGGGATGGCCTGCCCCAGGGGCAGATGGAGCCGTACCGACGCGCCCGCGCGCAGCGTCTCGTCGGTGGTGATGGCGTGCAGGGTGCGGTCGCCGACGGCGGCGGTGACCGCGAAGTCGGTGCCGCGGAAGCGGACCGCGGTGACGGTCGCCTCGACCACCTCGCCGCCCGCGGGCGGCTCGGCGTCCGGGCCGAGGACGCCGATGTGCTCGGGCCGGATGGTGACCGGGCCGCGCCCGGGGAGGTCGAGGAAGTTCTCGTAGCCGAGGAACTCGGCGACGAACCGGGTGGCGGGCGCCCGGAACACCTCGCGCGGCGGACCCTGCTGGACGATCCGCCCGCGGTCGAGGATCACCATGTTGTCGGCCAGTTCGAGCGCTTCTTCCTGGTCGTGGGTGACCAGGATGGCCGTCAGCCCGGTCTCGCGCTGGACCCGCAGCAGCTCCTGGCGCATCTGCACCCGCAGCCGCGCGTCCAGGTTGGACAGCGGCTCGTCGAGCAGCAGCACCGAGGGGCGGATGGCCACCGCGCGGGCCAGCGCGACCCGCTGCTGCTGGCCGCCGGACAGCTCCTTGGGCTTGCGCCCGGCCAGGTGGGCCAGGCCGACCAGGTCGAGCACCTCGGCCACGCGGGTGCGGATCTCGGCGGTGGGCACACCCCGCATCCGCAGTCCGAAGGCGACGTTCTTCTCGACGGTCAGATGCGGGAAGAGCGCGTACGACTGGAACACCATGCCGATGTTGCGGCGCTCGGGCGGCAGGGTGGTGGCGTCCTGGCCGTCGAGCAGGATCGTGCCGCTGGTGGGCGGCAGAAAACCGGCGATCATCCGCAGGGTGGTGGTCTTGCCGCAGCCGCTGGGGCCGAGCAGCGCGGTGAACTCCCCGCGGCGCACCGTCAGATCGATCGAGTCGACCGCCACCGAGCCCGCGAACTCCCGGGTGATGGACCGGAGTTGGACCACCGGCGTCGTCGTCTCTGCCGTCGTCTTCGTCATCGTTGTCGTTGTCTTCGTCGTTGTCATGCGTGCATCCCTACTTGCCGAAGACCTTGTTGAAGCCGACGAGCCGCTCGGTCACCAGGGCGACGACCACCGTGGCCGCGAGCAGCAGGGTGGACACCGCCGCGACGACCGGGTCGAAGGAGAACTCGACGTAATTGAGCATCTGGACCGGGAGGGTGGTCACGCCGGGGCCGTTGAGCAGCAGCGACAGCGGCACATTGTTGAAGGAGGTGAGGAAGGACAGCACGGCCGCGGAGACGATCCCGGGCATCATCACCGGCAGGGTGATGTGGAAGAAGGTCCGCAGCGGGCCCGCGCCAAGACCCCGCCCCGCTTCCTCGAGCGCGGGGTCGGCCATGGCGAGCGAGGCGCCGGTCACCCGCACCGCGTACGGCAGCAGCAGCACGGTGTGGCCGATCAGCAGCGCCCCGAGGGCGGTGATCCGCAGGGTGACCATCAGCTGCTGGAACAGCGCGAAGCCCAGGACCAGCTCGGGGACGATCGCCGGGGACAGGAACAGCGCCTCGGCCGCCTTGCGGCCGCGGAACCGCCGCCGCTGGATCGCCAGCGCGGCGGGGACGCCGACGAGCAGCGCGAGCAGCGTGGCCCCGGCGGCCACCAGCGCGCTGGTGGCCAGCGCCTCCTGGAAGGGCTGGTACGCCAGCGCCTTGGTGAACCACTTGCCCGACAGGCCGGGCGGGGGGAACTCCACGGTGTCGCCGGAGGAGAAGGCGATGGCCACCACCAGCAGGATGGGCCCGAGGAGGAAGACCATGGCCAGCGCGGCCACGGCGGTCAGGAGCGGACGTCCGCGCATCAGACGGCACCCACCTTCGACAGCCGGCCGGATATCAGGCCCGCGACGACCACCAGCGCGGTCATGATCAGGGCCACCGCGCTGGCCGCTCCCCAGTCGAGCTTCACATTGGCGTAGTCGTACAGGAGGGTTGCCAGCGTGCGGTTGCGGGTGCCGCCCAGCAGCAGCGGGGTGGTGAACGCGGTGACCGCGCCGGCGAACACCAGCATCGCGCCGACCAGCACACCGGGCAGCGCGATCGGCAGCACCACCCGGCGGAAGGCCCGGCCGGGGCTCGCCCCGAGGCCGCGGGCGGCCTCCTCCAGCTTGACGTCGATATGCGACAGCGAGCTGTACGAGGTCAGGATCATGATCGGGGTGAAGAGCTGGGTGAGCCCGGCGATCAGGGCGAACTCGGTGTAGAGCAGCTGGGTGCCGCCGTCGGCGAGGCCGAGGGTGGTCAGCAGATCGCTGATCAGCCCGTTGCGGCCCAGGATGACCAGCCAGGAGAAGGTCCGTACGACGGTGCTGAGCAGCAGCGGGAACACCGCGAGGGCCAGCAGCAGCCCCTGGCGGCGCCGGGGCGCCCGGGCGATCAGATACGCCACCGGGAAGCCGAGCAGCAGACAGATGGCCGTGGTCAGAGCGGCGACCCGGACGGTGCGGGCCGCGACCTCCAGCACGTATCCGTCGCCCAGCATGCCGCCGAGCTTGCCGAGGACATCGGGGTCCTCGGCGGCGGGCGGCGCGAACAGGGTGACGCCGAAGGGATAGAGGAAGCCGAAGGCGAGAAGTGCCACGCCCGGCAGGAGCAAGAGGCCAGAAGCCGCTCTGCGTGACACGAGCCGGACCCTCCTTGGATGTTACTGATACGTCGTCTGCAACCGGTTGCGGCAACCGGTTGCAGGCAAGCTACGCTGGAGCCGGTGAGCCCGTCAACGGCTGCCGGTAAAGAACGTGTAACCAACAACGGGCCGGAAACGGGCAACGGATCGACAGAAGGCAGGGGCGGATGGTTCGGCTGGCAGATGTCGCACGCGCCGCGGGGGTGTCCACGTCCACCGCGTCCCGCGCCCTCAGCAGGCCCGACATGGTGGCGGCGGAAACCAGGGAGCGGGTCGCCAAGGCGGCCGCCGAGATGGGATTCACGCTCAACGCCACCGCGCGGGCCCTGACCACCGGCCACACCGGGCTGGTCGGCGTCATCGTCCCCACCCTCGCCAACCCCTTCTTCCCGCCCATCGTCACCGGTGTCCAGGAGTCGCTGACCGAGACGGGCGGAAACGTCCTGCTCGGGGTGTCCGACCGCTCCGAGGAGCGCGAGCGGGAACTGGCGGCGCAGCTGGGCTCGCGCGTCGACGGGCTCGTCCTCGTCGCCCCGGTCAGTGGTGACGCGACGCTGCACGAACTCGCCGAGCGGCTGCCGGTCGTGACGGTCGACCGCACCACCCCGGGCCTGCCCGGGGTGGTGGTGGACACCCCCGGCGGGGTACGGGAGCTGATGACGCATCTGCTCGGCCTCGGCCACCGGCGCATCGCCTACCTCGGCGGCCCGCCCGGCTCGTGGATGGACCGGCGGCGCACCAGGGCCGCCCGCAAGGCGGTCGAGGACGGCGGCGGCGAGCTGACCGTGCTGGACCCCGTGCCGCCCCAGGTCGACGCCGGCCTGGCGGCGGCCGAACACCTGGTGCGGCGGGCGGAGCGGGTCACCGCGGTCATGGCGTACAGCAGCTATGTACTGCTCGGCCTGCTCATGGGGTTGCGCGGGGCGGGGCTGCGGGTGCCCGAGGACATCAGCCTCGCGGCGTCCGACGATCTCACCGTCATCGGAATGACCCAGCCGGGCAGCACCGCGCTGCACGTCCCGCTCCAGGAGGCGGGCGCCGCGGCGTGCCGGCTGGTACGGGAGGCCCCGCACACCGGCGAGCGTCCGCCGCGCGTGCGCATCCCCACCCGCCTGGTCGTCCGCGGCTCCACGGCCCCGCCACCGGAAGGGACTTAACGCTCCTTCTGGGCCAGCCGGAGCAGATGGTCGGCGAGGGCCTGGCCGCCCGCCGATTCACGGCTGATCAGCAGCACCGTGTCGTCGCCCGCGATCGTGCCCAGGATCGGGTGGAGCTCCGCCGAGTCGATGGCCGAGGCCAGGAACTGGGCGGCGCCGGGCGGGGTGCGCAGGACCACGAGGTTGGCGGACGCCTCCGCCGAGATCAGCAGCTCACCCGCCAGCCGCGCCATCCGGGCCTCGCTCGCCGACTCGCCGAGCGGGGCCCGGGGCGTACGGTCGCCGCCCTCGGCCGGCACCGCGTAGATCAGCTCGCCCCCGGTGTTGCGGATCTTCACCGCGCCCAGTTCGTCCAGGTCGCGGGAGAGCGTCGCCTGGGTGACGGACAGCCCGTCGTCGGCGAGGAGCTTCGCGAGCTGGCTCTGGGAGCGGACCGGCTGCCGGTTCAGGATGTCCACGATCCGGCGGTGCCGGGCAGTGCGGGTCTGCGGCACGGCCGGGCCGTTCCCGTGGGAAGTGCCGTTGGCCTGCGCCTCGGTGTGCTGCGCCTCGGTCATCGTTTCGTCAGTCTCCGGATCCGTCAGTGCCCGTGTCTCCCCTGGGCGGCGTCCAGGGCGCCGGGCAAGGCCCGGAGGAACGCGTCCACCTCCTCGTCGCCGACGACGAGCGGCGGGGCGAGCCGGACCACATCCGGCGCGACCGCGTTGACCAGGAGTCCCGCGTCCTGAGCCGCCTGCTGCACCTGTGGCGCAAGGGACTCTGCCAGCACGATACCCAGCAGCAGACCGGAGCCGCGGACATGGCTGATCAGCGGGTGGCCGAGCGACTCGATCCCGTCACGCAGCCGCTCCCCGGCCCGCTTGACTCCCTCGAGGACGTCATCGGCGGCGAGGGTGTCGAGCACGGCCAGCGCGGCGGCGCACGCCACCGGGTTGCCGCCGAAGGTCGAACCGTGCTGACCGGGCGTCAGCAGGTCGGCGGCGGGCCCGAAGGCCACGGTCGCGCCGATGGGAAGACCGCCGCCAAGGCCCTTGGCGAGGGTCACCACATCGGGTTCGACGCCCTGCGCCTGGCATTCGAGCCAGTGGCCGGTGCGGCCGATTCCCGTCTGGATCTCGTCGAGGACCAGCAGGGTGCCGGTGGCCCGGGTGATCTCGCGCGCCGCGGCCAGATAGCCCGCCGGGGGGACGATCACGCCGTTCTCGCCCTGGATCGGCTCCACGATGAACAGCGCGGTGTCGGTGGTGACGGCCGCGCGCAGCGCGTCCACGTCCCCGTACGGGACATGGGTGACATCGCCGGGCAGCGGCAGGAACGGCTCCTGCTTGGCGGGCTGGCCGGTCAGCGCGAGGGCGCCCATGGTGCGGCCGTGGAAGCCGCCGGCGGTGGCCACCATATGTGTACGGCCGGTGCGCCGCCCGATCTTGAAGGCGGCCTCGACGGCCTCCGCACCGGAGTTGGAGAAGTAGACCCGCCCGGGCCGCCCGAAGAGCTGCAGCAGCCGTTCGGCCAGGGCCACCGGGGGCTCGGCGATGAACAGGTTCGAGACATGGCCGAGGGTTACGATCTGGTCGGATACGGCCCGTACGACGGCGGGGTGGGCGTGGCCGAGGGCGTTGACGGCGATGCCGCCGACGAAGTCCAGGTACTCCTTGCCGTCCGCGTCCCAGACCTTGGCGCCCTCGCCGTGGGTGAGGGGGACTCGGGGCGTGCCGTAGTTGTCCATCAGCGCGCCTTGCCAGCGCTGCGTCAGCTGCTCGTTGCTCACCGGTCCGCCCCCTCAGCCTTGTCGTTTGCGTTGTCCGGGTCGGGCAGGACCATCGTGCCGATGCCCTCGTCGGTGAAGATCTCCAGCAGGATGGAGTGCTGTACCCGCCCGTCGATGACGCGCGCGGTGGTGACGCCGTTGCGCACGGCGTACAGACAGCCCTCCATCTTCGGGACCATGCCGCTCGCCAACTCGGGCAGCAGCTTCTCCAGTTCGCTGGCGGTGAGCTTGCTGATCACCTCGTCGCTGTTGGGCCAGTCCGCGTACAGGCCCTCCACATCGGTGAGGACCATCAGCGTCTCGGCGCCGAGCGCGGCGGCGAGCGCTGCCGCCGCCGTGTCGGCGTTGACGTTGTAGACGTGGCCGTCATCGGCGCTGCGGGCGATGGAGGAGACGACCGGGATACGGCCGTCGTCCAGCAGGGCCTGGACCGCGCCGGTGTCGATCTCGGTGATCCGGCCGACCCGGCCGATGTCCACCTGCTCGCCGTCGATCTCGGCGAAGTGCTTGGTGGCGGACATCAGATGGGCGTCCTCACCGGTCATGCCGACGGCGAGCGGGCCATGCTGGTTGAGCAGCCCGACCAGCTCGCGCTGGACCTGTCCGGCCAGCACCATCCGTACGACGTCCATGGCCTCGTCGGTGGTGACCCGAAGCCCCGCCTTGAACTCGCTGACCAGGCCGTGCCGGTCGAGCTGGGCGCTGATCTGCGGGCCGCCGCCGTGCACCACGACGGGGCGCAGCCCCGCGTGGCGCAGGAAGACGACGTCCTGGGCGAAGGCGGCCTTCAGCTCGTCGTCGACCATGGCGTTGCCGCCGAACTTGATGACGACGGTCTTGCCGTGGTGGCGGGTCAGCCAGGGCAGCGCCTCGATGAGGATGCGCGCCTTGGGCAGGGCGGTGTGTTTACGGGCGGTCGGCTGGCTCATGACGAGTAGGCGCTGTTCTCGTGGACGTAGTCGGCGGTCAGGTCGTTGGCCCAGATGACGGCGGATTCGCCGCCGGCGGCCAGGTCGGCGGTGATGCGCACCTCGCGGTAGCGCATGTCGACCAGTTCCCGGTCCTCGCCGACGGAGCCGTTCTTGCATACCCACACGCCGTTGATGGCGACGTTGAGCTGGTCGGGGTCGAAGGTGGCGGAGGTGGTGCCGATCGCGGAGAGCACCCGGCCCCAGTTGGGGTCCTCGCCGTGGATGGCGCACTTGAGGAGGTTGTTACGGGCGATCGAGCGGCCGACCTCGACGGCGTCGTCCTCGCTCGCCGCGCCCACCACCTCGATACGGATGTCCTTGGAGGCGCCCTCGGCGTCGCCGATCAGCTGCCGCGCCAGATCGGCGCAGACCTCGCGGACCGCCTCGGCGAACTCCTCGGCGGGAGGTGTGACACCGGAGGCGCCGGAGGCCAGCAGCAGCACGGTGTCGTTGGTGGACATGCAGCCGTCGGAGTCGACCCGGTCGAAGGTGGTGCGGGTGGCGGCGCGCAGCGCGGTGTCCAGCTCCTGGGCCTCGACGTCGGCGTCGGTGGTGAGCACGACGAGCATGGTGGCCAGGCCCGGGGCCAGCATGCCCGCGCCCTTGGCCATACCGCCGACGACCCAGCCGCCGGGCCCTTGCGCCACGGCGGTCTTGTGCACGGTGTCGGTGGTCTTGATGGCGATGGCGGCCTTGTCGCCGCCGTGGGCGGTCAGCTCGGCCGCCGCCTTCTCCACACCGGGGAGCAGCTTGTCCATGGGCAGCCGGATGCCGATGAGCCCGGTGGAGGCGACGGCGATCTCCCCTGCGCTGTGTCCCAGGACCTCCGCCACCTTCTCGGCGGTGGCGTGGGTGTCCTGGAAGCCGAGCGGGCCGGTGCAGGCGTTGGCGCCACCGGAGTTGAGGACGACCGCGCTGACCGTACCGCCCTTGAGCACCTGCTCGGACCACAGGACCGGGGCGGCCTTGACGCGGTTGGAGGTGAAGACACCGGCGGCGGCCGGCCGCGGCCCGTTGTTGACGACGAGGGCCAGGTCGGGGTTGCCGTTCTCCTTGAGGCCCGCGGCGATGCCGGAGGCGGTGAACCCCTTGGCTGCCGTAACGCTCACTGTGACTCCTTGTTCGCCCTGCTGTGGGGACCCGTTTGGTGGTGTACGGCGCTCATGGCGCGATTCCGGTGGTGGGGAGCCCCAGCTCCTCCGGGAGGCCGAGCGCGACGTTCATGCTCTGGACCGCGCCGCCGGCGGTGCCCTTGGTGAGGTTGTCGATGGCGCTGATGGCGATGACCCGGCCCGCCGCCGCGTCGTGGGCGACCTGGATCAGCGCGGCGTTCGATCCGTGTACGGCGGCGGTGGACGGCCACTGCCCCTCCGGGAGGAGGTGGACGAACGGCTCGTCCTGGAGCGCCTTCTCGTACGCGGCGCGGACGGACTCGGCCGTCACCCCGGGCCGGGCCTTGGCGCTGCAGGTGGCGAGGATGCCGCGGGACATGGGGGCGAGGGTGGGGGTGAAGGAGACCGAGACCGGTTCGCCCGCCGCAGCCGAGAGGTTCTGGATCATCTCGGGGGTGTGCCGGTGGCCACCTCCGACGCCGTACGGGCTCATGGCGCCCATGACCTCGCTGCCCAGCAGATGCGGTTTGGGCGCCTTGCCGGCGCCGGAGGTGCCGGAGGCGGCGACGATCACGGCCTCGGGCTCGACCAGCCCCGCCGCGTACGCCGGGAAGAGCGCGAGCGAGACGGCGGTCGGGTAGCAGCCTGGGACCGCGACGCGCTTGGACCCCTCCAGCGCATCGCGGGCCCCGGGCAGTTCGGGGAGGCCGTAGGGCCAGGTGCCCGCGTGCGGCGAACCGTAGAACCGCTCCCAGTCCCCCGCGTCCTCGAGCCGGAAGTCGGCTCCGCAGTCGATGATCAGGACCTCGTCGCCGAGCTGCTGCGCGACGGCGGCGGACTGGCCGTGCGGCAGCGCGAGGAACACCACGTCGTGCCCGGTCAGGGCGTCGGCTTCGGTGGGCGCGAGGATCCGGTCGGCCAGCGGGAGGAGGTGTGGCTGCAGGGCTCCGAGGCGCTGGCCGGCGTTGGAGTTTCCGGTCAGGGTGCCTATCTCGACCTGGGGGTGGGCGAGCAGCAGGCGCAGCACCTCGCCGCCCGCGTATCCACTCGCTCCGGCCACCGCCGCACGTACCGACATCGATACCTCCCTCTTGATGGCATGACTATACGGCCGACCGAAGCTTTATGCAATGACGCTTTCGTGGGCCCATTCGAAGGGGCCACGAGTGGAGGGGGCCGATGACGAGATATCTTGATGTCGAGCAATGTTGCAGAC
This sequence comes from Streptomyces sp. NPDC000941, assembly GCF_053599555.1. NCBI lineage: Bacteria > Bacillati > Actinomycetota > Actinomycetes > Kitasatosporales > Streptomycetaceae > Streptomyces > Streptomyces sp. NPDC000941. The sequence goes on along the minus strand of NZ_JBSFMM010000004.1, from coordinate 90,636 downwards.
GTGGAGCGGAGCACCCGGTGACTGACTCGACCATCATCTATACGCACACCGACGAGGCCCCGGCCCTGGCGACGTATTCGTTCCTGCCGGTGGTCCAGGCCTACGCGTCGACGGCCGGTGTCACTGTGGAAACCCGTGACATCTCGCTGGCCGGGCGCCTCATCGCCGTCTTCCCCGAGTACCTGGAGGAGGGCCTGCGGATCCCCGACGCCCTCACCGAGCTCGGCGAGCTGGCCAAGGCGCCCGAGGCCAACATCATCAAGCTGCCGAACATCTCGGCCTCGATCCCGCAGCTGAAGGCCGCGATCGCCGAGCTGCAGCAGCAGGGCTACACGCTGCCGGACTACCCGGACGACCCCAAGACCGACGAGGAGCGCGAGATCCGCGCCCGCTACGACAAGGTCAAGGGCTCCGCCGTCAACCCGGTGCTGCGCGAGGGCAACTCCGACCGCCGCGCCCCCGCGTCGGTCAAGAACTACGCCAAGACTCATCCGCACCGCATGGGCGCCTGGTCCTCCGACTCGAAGACCAACGTCGCCACCATGGGCGTCGACGACTTCCGCGCCACCGAGAAGTCCGCGGTGATCTCCGAGGCCGGTTCGCTGCGCATCGAGCTGGCGGGCGACGACGGCTCGACCACCGTGCTGCGCGAGTCGGTACCCGTGCTGGCGGGCGAGGTCGTGGACACGTCCGTGATGCGGGTGGCGGCGCTGCGTGAGTTCCTCACCGCGCAGGTGGCCCGCGCCAAGGCCGAGGGCGTGCTGTTCTCACTGCACCTGAAGGCCACGATGATGAAGGTCTCCGACCCGATCATCTTCGGCCACGGGGTGCGGGCCTTCTTCCCGAAGACCTTCGCCGAGTACGGCGAGGTGTTCGCCGCGGCCGGGCTGACCCCCAACGACGGGCTCGGCGGCATCCTCAAGGGCGTGGAGTCGCTGCCCGAGGGGGCCAGGATCAAGGAGTCCTTCGAGGCCGAGCTGGCCGAGGGCCCCAGCCTGGCGATGGTCGACTCCGACCGCGGCATCACCAATCTGCACGTCCCCTCCGACGTCATCGTCGACGCCTCCATGCCGGCCATGATCCGCACCTCCGGCCATATGTGGGGCCCCGACGGCCAGGAGGCCGACACCCTCGCCGTCCTCCCCGACAGCAGCTACGCCGGCGTCTACCAGGCCGTCATCGACGACTGCCGGGCCAACGGCGCCCTGAACCCCGCCACCATCGGCTCGGTCCCCAACGTCGGCCTGATGGCGCAGAAGGCCGAGGAGTACGGCAGCCACGACAAGACCTTCGAAATCCCCACCACGGGCACCGTCCGCGTCCTCGACGAGGCCGGCACCGTGGTCCTGGAGCAGGTCGTCGGCGCCGGTGACATCTTCCGGATGTGCCAGGCCAAGGACGCGCCGATCCGCGACTGGGTCAAGCTCGCTGTCACCCGCGCCCGCGCCACCGGCGACCCGGCGGTCTTCTGGCTCGACGAGGACCGCGCCCACGACGCCCAGCTGATCGAGAAGGTCAAGGCGTACCTGCCGGAGCACGACACCGAGGGCCTGCGGATCGAGATCATGGCCCCGGTCGAGGCGACCAAGTTCTCCCTGGAGCGGATCCGCCGCGGTGAGAACACCATCTCGGTCACCGGCAATGTGCTGCGCGACTACCTGACCGACCTGTTCCCGATCCTGGAGCTGGGCACCAGCGCCAAGATGCTGTCGGTCGTCCCGCTGATGGCGGGCGGCGGTCTGTTCGAGACGGGCGCCGGCGGCTCCGCGCCCAAGCACGTCCAGCAGCTGGTCAAGGAGAACTACCTGCGCTGGGACTCGCTGGGCGAGTTCTTCGCGCTGGTGCCGTCCCTCGAGCAGTACGCGAAGACCACCGGCAACGCGCGGGCCCAGGTGCTCGCCGACACCCTCGACCGGGCCACCGCCACCTTCCTCAACGAGGACAAGTCGCCCAGCCGCCGGGTCGGCGGCATCGACAACCGCGGCAGCCACTTCTACCTGTCGCTGTACTGGGCGCAGGAGCTGGCCAAGCAGACCGACGACGCGGACCTGGCCAAGGCCTTCGCCCCGCTCGCCGAGACGCTGGCCGCCCAGGAGCAGACGATCGTCGACGAGCTGATCGCCGTCCAGGGCGAGCCCGCCGACATCGGCGGCTACTACCAGCCCGACCCGGCCAAGGCCGCCGCCGTGATGCGTCCGTCGGCGACCTTCAACCAGGCCATCGCCACCCTCGGCTGATCCGGCGGCCCGCCGCCTCCGGCCCTATACCGCCCCGGTTGGACACCCGTCCGACCGGGGCGGTGCCTTTTTCACGCTCCGTGGTTTCCCGGTCACCGAATTGGTCTTCAATAGCCGATCCCTACAAAATCCCGATGCCGGGCTGCTGGGATCACAACATCTATCCGGGTGGAATCACCCTGACAGAGTGGCCGACAAGTCGATCTCCTCCCGCACTTTATGCGGGAGTTGTGTGTCCACTACACGGGGGTAGTTCCGATGCGCGCTGACACCGACCAGGTGGTGGTCACCGGTCTCGGGGCCACCACACCGCTCGGCGGGGATGTGGCCTCGACATGGTCCGGGATGCTGACGGGGAAATCCGGGATCAGCAGGATCGAGGAGGACTGGGCCCTCGATGCGCCCGTACGGATCGCGGGCCGGCTGGCGGTCGACCCGTCCGAGGTCCTGGACCGGGTGCAGGCCCGGCGGATGGACCGCTGCCAGCAGATCGCGCTGATCGCCGCCCGCGAGGCATGGGCCGACGCGGGCGCCCCCGAGGTCGAGCCGGAGCGGCTGGCCGTGGCCATCGGCACGGGCACCGGGGGCACGCTGACCATGCTCCGCCAGAACGACATCATGGACTCCTCCGGGATGCGGCGGATGTCCCCGCACTCCGTCCCCATGCTGATGGCGAACGGCCCCGCCGCCTTGATCAGCATCGAACTCGGCGCGCGCGGCGGCGCCCACGCCCCGGTCAGCGCCTGCGCCTCGGGAGCCGAGGCGATCGCGCTGGGCTTGGACCTGATCCGCCTCGGCCGGGCCGACGTGGTCGTCGCGGGCGGCACCGAGGCCTGCGTCAACCCCCTGGTGCTGGCCGGGTTCGCCCAGGCCAGGGCGCACTCTACGCGCAATGACGAACCCGAGCAGGCGTCCCGGCCCTTCGACGTCGACCGCGACGGCTTCGTCATCGGCGAGGGGGCGGCCATGGTCGTCCTGGAGCGCGCCGAGTTCGCCGCCGCCCGGGCGGCCCGCGCCCATGCGGCGCTCGCCGGGGCCGGGGTCACCTCGGACGCCCACCACATCACCGCCGCGAGCCCCGAGGGTCAAGTCCGCGCCATGCGTATGGCGTTGGCCGCCGCGGGGCTGACCCCGCTGGCGATCGAGCACATCCACGCCCATGCGACCTCCACGCCCATGGGCGATCTCGCCGAGGCGGAGTCGATCGCCGAGGCCATCGGCGTCCATCCATCCGTGACCGCGACCAAGTCCATGACCGGCCACCTCTTCGGCGCGGCGGGGGCGGTGGGCGCCCTCGCCGCGATCCTCGCGGTGCGCGACGGAGTGATCCCCGCGACCCAGAACGTCGACGCTCTCGACCCACGGGTCAAGCTCGACGTGGTCACGGGGCAGCCCCGACGAGGCGCCGCGCCGGCCGCGGCGCTGACCAACTCCTTCGGATTCGGCGGCCACAACACCTCACTCGTGTTCACCACCGCACCCTGAACCGCCGTGTCCTTACGGGTTCTCGCGCAGCGTCAGCCCGTAGAAGTCCACCTGGTAGCCGTCCACGGTCTGGGCGTGGTCCGAAAGGCTCAGGTCCTTCGGCGACGACACGCCCAGACCGCGGAGGGTGTCGACGAGCAACCGGGCCAGCCGGGGGCCGTCGGTGTCATCCGGGCCGAAGACACCGGAGTGGTGCGTCCAGTCGATCCAGTGGGAGAGCCGCGCGGGCGTGGTGGCCTCCGGGATCCAGCCCAGGGAGGCCGGGTCGGTGCCGGAGCCCGCGCCGTCCAGCTCCTCCGTGCTGTAGACGATCTCCAGCTGATCGCCGCAGACGATATGGAAGACGACCGGCCCGTAGGTGCCCGGCACCAGCGCGTGGATGCCGAGGTCAAGACCGATGCCCAGGGCGCTGGTCGCGGCCGGGAGCGAGCCCAGGAAGTCGGTCAGCGCGCTGGTGTAGACGTCCCAGTCGTCCGTCTGCCAGTAACCGGGAAAGCCCAGGCCCCCGTTGGCCGAGACCCGGCGGGAGCCGAAGAAGCCGCCGAGCGCGTGGGCCTCGCCGTGACCCTGCCGCCAGAACCAGTTCTCCGCCGGGTCGGTCGGCTGGAGCAGCAGCTCCGGCCCCCGCTCCCCCGCGCGCAGCTCCAGGGTGTCCGGCTTTCCGCGCCACCGCAGAAACGGGCTCCCCCACAGCGGCGTGGACTCGTAGAACGGCCCGAGGTCCCCGTACGCCCCCATGATGGACGCGCGCCCGAACGCCTCCGTCAGCGTCTCCGCCGCCTTCCGGAAGCTGTCCGCCTTGGCGGCGGCCCCGCCCGCCACCAGCTCGACCGGCACATGGAGCCCGACGAACTCCTCGCCGTCATGCACGAAGTCCGACTCGTACTGCCCCGTCGGCCGCAGCCACGCCTCGCCCGCGCCCCCCGGGGCCTCGCGCCACTCCCACCCGAGCGACGAGACCAGCGCCCGCAGCGCGGGCTGCCGCCACCCTCCGGTGTCAGCCTCCCTGAGCCGCCGCGCCACCTCGGCCAGCCGCTCGCCCTCCAGCGTCACCGTCACGTCCGAACCCCCTGTTACGCAGTGCACTTGACGCCTTCGACGATGCCATACGGCACCGACAACGCGTCCGGGCCCCCTGGGTAGGGTCGGTGCCCATGACCTCGGAGCACCCCAACGCCTGGGCGGCGGACGCGATCCGGTGCCTCCACGCGGAAGGCCGCGCCCACGGCCCGACCCCCCTCCGTCCGCTCCCGCTGCCCGCGCTGCGGGACATCCAGGTCTATCTCAAGGACGAGTCCGCGCACCCCACCGGCAGCGTGAAACACCGCCTGGTACGGGCCATGTTCCGCCGGGCGATCGCAAGCGGCCTGATCACGGCGGACACCACGGTGGTCGCCGCCACCGGCGGCGCGGTCGCCGTCGCGGGGGCCCGCTTCGCGCGGCTGCTCGACCTTTCGTTCCGCGCCGTCGTACCCGCGAAGACCCCGGCGGACACCCTGGTCCGTATCGAGCGGGAGGGCGGCCGGTGGCAGCCGGCCGAACTGCCGCCGGCCGCGGTGCAGCAGGAGGCCCGCGCGCTGGCCGAGCGGCTGGGCGGCCACTTCCTGGACCACTTCACCGACGCCGGACCGGCCCTGGCCGAATACGGCGAGCCGACGATCGCCGATGAGATCTTCGAGCAGCTGCGCGCGGAGCCGCATCCGGTGCCGGCGTGGATCGTGACGGGCGCCGGAACCGGCGCCACCTCGGCCTCGATCGGCCGACAGCTGCGGCACCGCGGCCACCCCACCCGGCTGGCCGTGGTGGACCCGGAGAACTCGGCCTACTTCCCCGCGTGGGCGAGCGACTGCCGCGACTACGCCACCGGAATGCCCTCCCGGATCCCCGGCATCGGCCGCCCCCGCACCGAGCCCGGCTTTCTGCCGAGCGTGATCGACCTGGTGATCCCGGTCCCGGACGCCGCGTCCATCGCGGCCCTGCGGTGGCTCCACGACACGGCCGGCGTCCCGGCAGGACCGGCGGCCGGCACCGGTCTGTGGGGCGTATGCCACCTCGTGTCGCGGATGCGCGCGGCGGGGGCGCGGGGCAGCGTGGTCAGCCTCGTCGGCGACCACGCCGAGCCGTACCGGAACACCCATCTGGACCCGGAGTGGGTACGCGCGCGGGGGTTCGACCCCGGGCCGTACGCGGACGCCGTGGAGCGGTTCGCCACCACGGGGGAATGGGACGCCGGTCAGGACGCGGCGGCGCGGTCCACGAGCGCATGAGCGACCTCGGCGATGGCCTCGCGCACCTCGGGGTCCGTGACGGTACCGGTCGCGGCGTCGACGGCGGTCCGGGGCACCGGCACCCGCGTACACGCCTCCTCGACCAGGCGCGCTCCCGTGTACCCGAGGACCGTGCGCAGGGCGCGGTGGGCGCCCTCGGCCCCGGTGGCGGACGAGGAGGCGTTGATCCAGCCCACCGGCTTGTCGACGATCTCCGTCCCGCCGACCGTCCAGTCCAGCAGGTTCTTGAACGAGCCGGGCAGATCCCCCGCGTATTCGGGTGTGCAGAACAACACCGCGTCGGCCTCGGCGACCACCTGGCGCAGCCGGGCCACCTCCGCGGGCAGCGGCTCGATGTCGTCGTCCGGGTTGAAGTGCGGCAGCTCCGCCATGCCGCGGTACTCCAGCGGGCGGACCCGGTCGCCGAGCAGCCCGGGCAGGGTGCGCACCACCGCCGTGTTGGTGGAGCCTTCACGCAGGCTGCCGCTGATGAGTACGAGATTCGCCATACGGTTCATGGTCGAGATGTTAGGAGCGTCGCGGCTAGCGCGACCCGGCGAGGTGCCGGGCGCGGTGCAGGCCGGCGATGACGTCGGCGAGTGTGGCGCAGGGGGCACCGCCCAGCGGTGGGCGGGGGAGGGTGAGCGACGCCCCGGCAGGCAGCGGCAGGTCGGCGGGCGGGCGGCGGGCGGCGACCGCGTCGGCCAGGTCCGACAGGACGGCCCGCAGCCGGTCCGCCAGGTTCGCGTCCGGGGGCGGCGCACCGTGGTCCAGCCGGACCCCGCACGCCGTCGCCGCGTCCACGATCTCCTCGAGCGCCGCGACCACCGGGGCCCACGCCGCCAGGTCGCGCCCGAACGGCGGATGTTCGGCCCCGGCCACCTCCACCGCGCGGCGGGCATCGGCCAGGGCGCGGTACGCCTCGCGGCGCAGCCGCAGCCGTACCTCGTAGGGCGCGTCGGCCGCCAGCACCCGGTCCACGTGGTCGCGGGTGGCGCGGACCGCGAGCGAGAGCCGTACGGACACCTGGGCGCGCGGGCCGCCGAGGCCCGGCAGCACCCCGGCCGCCAGCACCACCGCGCAGGCCAGCAGCGTGTCCGCGAGCCGTGCGTACTCCGCGCCACGGTCGCCGCCGAGGTACACCAGGGACAGCAGCAGGGGGGTGAGCACCGCCGTCTGCAGCGCGAAGTGGCGTACGGACACCGGGATCAGCGCCGAGCACACCGCGGCGACGGCCACCGGCCACACTTCGGCGTCCGCCCCCGCGAGCGGGCCGAGCAGCGCGGCGAGCCCGGCGAACACGGCCACGCCGACGGCGGTGCCCAGCGCCCGGGAGACGGCCCGTGACACCAGGGGGCCCATATCGGGCTTGACCAGGAAGGCGGCGGTGGCGGGGAGCCAGTACCAGTGCTCGCCCGGCAGCGACTTGGCCAGCGCGGTGGCGGCCCCCACGCACAGCGCCACCCGGGCCGCGTACTCCCGGCCCGCCGGGCCGAGCACCCGGCGCAGCCGTTGCCGGGGGCCGGGCCCGACCGCGCCGACCGCCGGGGCGGGTTCGCCGTCGAAGACGCGGGCGGCGAGCAGCACCGCACGGTGTGCGGCCAGGCCGCCGGCGGTGTGCGGCGCGGGCGCGGGGAGCGGGCCGGGCGGGCGGCCGGTGCGCACCGAGCGGGCCAGCAGCGCGGGGGTCCGCGCCACGCGGGCGGGCAGTGGCTCGCCCTCCCACATCAGTGTCACCGCCGTTTCGCTCAGCGCCCCGGCCACCGCCAGCAGATCGCGCAGCCGCCGCAGACCGGCGTCGGGGCGGAGGAGCGGGACCCGGTGTCCGTAGAGCGATTCGTAGGCGGCGTCGTACGCGGCGGTCAGCCGGCGCCGGGCCGCCTGGCCTCGCTCGGTGCCGACCGCCGCCATCAGGTCGGCGAGCGCGTCGTAGACGGCGGCCACCGCGCGCCGCTCGTCGGGCAGCCCTGCCCGGCGGCGAACCGAGCCGCAGAAAGGGCCCATCAGCGGCAGCAGCCACGACATGACCAGCACCCACGCGGCGCCGGCGAGCAATAGCCCGGCCCGGACCGGCGGGGGCTCAGGGGCGGGCATGCCCGCCCCGACCACGCACACCACCATCAACTGGACCCCGGCCGAGGAGCAGACCGGCCCGATCGCGCTGATCGCGCCGGACACCAGGCCGACCGCCGCCAGGGCGAGCGCGATCCAGGCGCCGAGTCCGAGGGTGCCAAGCCACGCCCCGGTGACCATGCCCACGGCCCCGGCCAGGGCGGGGAGGCCGATGCGCACCAGGCGGGTGGCGCGGGTGGCGGGCCGGTCGTTGATGTGCGCGAACATCGCGCCGAGGCCCGCGGTCACCCCGGCGGAGGTCTGCCCCGCGGCCACCAGGGCCGCCAGCACCGGCCCCACACCGAGCGCGCCGCGCGCCACCGCCGCCCAGGGCACGGGTCCGCGCAGCCCCCGCGCACCGTGCAGGGGGTGGGTCAGCCAATAGGGCGCCGCGGGTCGGGGGTACGGTGCGCGCAACGGGTGTCCTCCAGACGATCGGGCGGGGTGGGATCCCTCTTCGTCGAGGACGTGTACCTGGAACCTACGCGATCAATACCGACATTCCGTAACCGCGATGTTTCCGGTGTGTAGACCGCTCCGCTGTGTAGACCGCGCCGCGCGCCCTTCGAACGGCGCGTTTCTACAGCTGCGCCTCGCGGTCCACACACAGCCGCCACTTCCCGGCCCCGCCGGTCAGGGTGGTGGTGGACAGCGGGAGTACGTCGACGTTCCAGTAGCAGTGCGGCGGCGCCTTCATCGCGTACGTCACGGCGGCGCGTATCACGCCCGGGTCGGCGACGGCGAGCATCCGGCCATCGCGCTCGACGGGCCGGGTGTCCATCCAGGCGCCCACGCGGTTGATGAACGCGAACAGCGACTCGCCGCCGTGCGGTGCGCTGCCCGGGTCGGCGAGCCAGTCGTCGACCGCTCTGGGCTCGCCCGTCATCACCTCTTCCATGGTGCGGCCGCGCCAGCGCCCCATGTCGCAGTCGCGCAGGGCGGGCTGGGCGAGCGGCATGAAGCCGAGGATGTCGCCGGTCTCCCGGCTGCGCGCCGACGGCGAGCAGTAGCGCAACTCCGCGGCGGCCAGCGGAAGCAGCGTGGGCGCCACGCGTTCGACCTCGCGCCAGCCCCCGGGGTCGAGCGGCCGGTCGTCGTCGAAGCGCTCGGCGAGCCGGGAGGTGCTGCGGGCGGAGGCGATCAGCGTGAGCCGGAAGTTCATCCGGGCATGCTAGAGCGGCTGGTTTTCGGTCGGTGGCCCCCGGTCGCCGTTCCGGGGTGTGGGATCTGTGGCGCGATGTGTGGGGTGTGTGTCGTTGCCGCCATCCGGGACAGACCGCAGGCTGGAGGGGTGACCCGACATGTCGTCTTCGTGATCTACGAGGGGTTCCAGTCGCTCGACTTGGCCGGTCCGCTCGAGGTGTTCCAGCACGCGGACCAGCACGCGGACCAGCTCGCGGGCGGCTACTCCGGCCACTCCGGCTACTCCTGCCGGATCGTGGCTCCCCGCCCGGGCCCCGTACGGTCGTCCAGCGGGCTACCGGTGCACGCCGCGCACGGGGTGGCCGATCTCGACCCCGGCGGGATCGACACCCTGGTGGTGGCGGGCGGCCCAGGGGTGGACCGGGCCCGCCACGTTCCGGAGCTGATCGGCTGGATCGCGGCGGCAGCGGCCGACGCCCGGCGGATCACCTCGGTGTGCAGCGGGGTGTTCCTGCTGGCCGCCGCCGGGCTCGTGGACGGGCTGCGGGTCACCACCCACTGGGGCCGCGAGGAGCAACTGGTCCGCGAACACCCGGAGGTACGGGTCGACTGCGACCCCATCTTCGTCCGGGACGGCCGGGTGTGGACCTCGGCGGGCGTGACCGCCGGGATGGATCTCGCGCTCGCCCTGGTGGAGGGGGATCTGGGACGGGAGGCGGCCCACACCGTGGCCCGGGAGCTGGTGCTGTTCCTGCGCCGCCCCGGCAGCCAGTCCCAGTTCAGCGTGGGGCTGTGGGCGGCGCAGCCGGCCACCGACTCGATCCGCGCCGTGGTGTCGGCCATCCACGCCGACCCGGGCGCCCGGCACACGGTCGCGGATCTGGCCGGATGTGCCGGGCTGAGCACGCGCCATCTGCAGCGCAGGTTCACCGCCGAGCTCGGCACGCCGCCCGCGGTCTATGTGGAGCGGGTGCGGGTCGAGGCGGCGCAGCGCGCGCTCGTCGAGGGCGGGGACCCGGTCGAGGCCATCGCCCGGCGGTACGGCTTCGGCACCGCCGAGACCCTGCGCCGCGCCTTCCACCGCCATGCCGGGATCTCGCCGTCCGAGTACCGGGAACGTTTCCGATCCACGAGGGAGTACGCATGACTACATACGGCCTGCTGGTGTTCGACGGGGCTGAGGAGCTCGACTTCGTCGGCCCCTGGGAGGTGTTCACCGTCTCGTCGATGGTGCGCGACCACGCCGACACCGCGGTGCTCATCGCCGAACGGCCCGACCCCGTACGCTGCAACAAGGGCATGCGGGTGCTGCCGGACCATACGCTGGACGACCATCCGCCGCTGGACGTCCTGCTGGTGCCCGGGGGCATGGGCACCCGCCGCGAGGTGTCCAACCCCGCGGTCATCGACTGGATCCGCAAGACCTCGGCGCACACCGCGTGGACCACCAGCGTGTGCACCGGGTCGCTGCTGCTGCACGAGGCGGGCCCGGCGCGCGGTCGCCGGGTGGCCACCCACCACGCTTTCGAGGACGCTCTGGAGGCCCGCGGCGAGGTCACGGTGGTGCGCGACGCGCGCTATGTGGTCGACGGCGATCTGGCCACCAGCCAGGGCGTTTCGGCCGGGATCGACATGGCGCTGTGGCTCGTCGGCCGCCTCCACGGCCGGGACCACGCGCGCACGGTCCGCCGCTATATCCAGTACGAGCCGGCGCCGCCCTACCTCGCCGACGAGCCGCTTCCCGCGTAACGAGGGCCGCTTCAGGAGGGGGCGAGCGGCCGGGCCGCGTAAGTGATGCGTACGACGCCGTCGGCGTGGCGCTCGGCGGTGGCGGCCACGCCGAACACCTCGCGGAGCAGCTCAGGAGTGAGGGTGTCCGGCACCGGGCCCGCGGCGACCACCGCCCCGCCGTGCAGCACAACCAGCTGGTCGCAGAGCCGTACGGCGAGGTCCAGGTCGTGCAGGACGGCGAGGGTGGTCGTACCAGTGGCGCGGATCAGCTCCAGGAGTTCGAAGCGGGCCCGGATGTCGAGGTGGTTGGTGAGCTCGTCGAGCACCAGCAGCCCCGGGCGCTGGGCGAGTACGCGGGCGAGCAGCACCCGCTGGCGTTCGCCGCCGGACAGGGAGGTGATGTCCCGGTCGGCCAGCGGCCGGGCCCCGCACCGGTCAAGTGCCTCGTCCACGGCCTGGTGGTCCTCGGGTCCTTCGCGGCCGAGCAGGCCGTGGTGCGGGGTGCGGCCCAGCGCCACGACCTCCCGTACGGACAGCCCGGCCGGGCCGCCGCCGGAGTCCTGGAGCACCGCGGCGGTGCGGCGGGCGGCGGTACGGGCGGGCAGGGCCCATACGTCGTCCCCGCCGACGTACACCGCGCCCCGGTCGGGGCGCAGTGAGCGGTAGACGGCGCGCAACAGCGTGGACTTGCCGCTGCCGTTGGGCCCGACGAGGCCGACGACGTCGCCCGGGTGGGCCTTGAGGGTCGCATCGCGCAGGATCGGTTGCCGGTCCAGGGCGATGTGCAGTCCGTCCACGGTGAGTTCCATGTGCCGGGTCCTGTCGTTCAGTCGAGGCTGGTGTTGCGGCGCAGCAGCCACAGGAAGAAGGGCGCGCCGAAGAGCGCGGTGAGAATGCCGAGGGGGAGTTCGTTGGGCCTGGTGAGGGTGCGGGAGAGCAGGTCGACCAGGACCATGTACAGCGCACCGGTCACCGCGGCCAGCGGCAGCAGCCTGCGGTGGTCGGCGCCGAAGGCGAGCCGTACGAGGTGGGGGATCATCAGGCCGACGAAGCCGATGCCCCCGGCGACGGCGATGACGGTACCGGTGAGCAGCGAGGCGAGGACCAGCAGCACGGCCCGCAGCCGGTGTACGTCGACGCCGAGCGCGGTGGCGGACTCGTCCCCGGCGAGCAGCGCGTTGAGCCGTCCGGCGAGCAGGGCGAGCACGGCGGTGGTGGTGAGGACGACGGTGGCGACGACGGGCAGTTGGTCCCAGCGGGCACCGGCCACGCTGCCCAGCGTCCAGAACATCACGGCGCGCAACTCGGCGGGGGTGGCCCGCAGTTGCAGATAGCTGGTGGCCGCGAGCAGTACATAGCCGACAGCGACGCCCGCCAGCACCAGCCGGATGGGGGCCAGCCGCCCCGCGCGCCGGCCGAGGACGAAGACCAGGGCCATCGCCGCGACGGCGCCGAGGAAGGCCGCCGAGGACACGCCGAGCCCGCCGAGCGCGCCACCGGCCAGGGTGAAGGCGAGTACGGCGCCGAGCGAGGCGCCGGAGGAGACGCCCAGGACGTACGGGTCGGCGAGCGGATTGGCGACCACGGCCTGCAGAACCACCCCGGACACGGCCAGGCCGGTGCCCACCAGGGCTGCCAGGACGACGCGCGGGGTGCGGAAGTTCCAGACGATCTGGTCGAGGGCCAGGTCACCGGCCGCCACCTGACCGCCCAGGAGCCGGCTGAGGACGATCCGCCAGACGTCGCCCAGCGGTACGTTGACGGCGCCGACGCTGATCGCGACCATCATGGCCAGGGCGAGGAGCGCGGTCATGGCGAGCAGGACCGCCGCGGTGGCGGCCTTACGGGGGCGGCCCGTCATCGGGCGGCGCGTCATCGAGCGGCGTGCCATCAGGCGGCCTGCCATCGGGCGGCGCGTCATCGGACGGCCCGTCATCGGACGGCCGGGAAGGCGTCGGGGTGGAGCATCCGGGCGATCCGGTCGACGGCGATGTCGTTGCTGGGCCCCAGGTACATGGAGTCCGACAGAACGATGTAGCGCCCTGCCTTGGCGGCCGGCCACTGCGGGAACTGCCGCAGCAGCTTGCGCGCGTATCCTTCCGGGTCCCGGTCCTGATAGCTGATGACGACGAGCGCGTCGACCGGCTCGGCGGCGACCTTCTCCTTGCTGAGGTCGGCGAAGGTGTTCCGGGTGGCGGAGGAGAAGGCGTTGGAGCCGCCGGCCTTGGCCAGGATGTCGTTCCAGATGCCGTTGGCCGCGATCGCGCTGAAGTCGTTCGACCCCATGGACATATTGGAGAACAGCACCATGACCCGGGGCCGTTTCCGGTCCTTCACCCTGGCCGCGACGGCGTCGATCTTCTGCCGGGAGGCGGCGATCAGCCGTCGCGCACGGTCGTCCACATGGAAGATCCGGCCCAGGTCGGTCAGCAGCCGATAGCTGTCCGCGATCCGCATCCGGGAGGGGTTGTCGTCACAGCCCGCCGGGGAGATATAGCTGTTGGCGCCCACCGAGGCGAGGTCGTCGCGGGTGGCGAAGCCGTTCTCCGCCCGGAAGCCGTACGAGGTGGTGGACAGCACGGTGTCGGGGCGCAGGCCGAGCATCGTCTCGCGGGGGATGTCGGTGGCGCCGCCCTGGTCGATGCCGCGGGCCGGCAGCTGCGCGATCGCCCGCGCCCGGCCCTTGACCTCGGACATTCCGTAGGACTGTGCGTTGGCCGCCACGCGGTCGCCGAGACCGAGGGCGAGCAGGGAGGACACCTCGGCCACCGAGGCGCCGTTCATCACGACCACCCGGCTGGGCGGCTCGCGGTAGGTGGTGGTCCGCCCGCAGTTCTCCAGGGTCACGGGGTAGCCGGCCCGGGCGCCGCCCGCCCCCGGGGAGGTGTCCGGGCCCTGAGCCGGGCCGCCGCAGGCCACGGCGGCCAGACAGAGGGCTCCGGCGAATGCGGCGGCGGGCCGGGGCGCGGTGGATCGTGTCCGTGACATGCGGGTTCCTTGGGGTGGGGCGAGTGTCCGTCCCAGTAGTCGCGGCGGAGCCCGCCCGAGTTCCCCAAGAACACACGGCACATTTCACGAGCTCGCAGCCGGGCCCCGGCGCCGCCCGTGGAATCCGGTTCAGACGCCCGCCGCGGCGGCGTAGCGGGCCGCCACGTCTTCCCAGTTGACGAGGTCCCAGAGCTTGCTGACGTAGTCCGGGCGGACGTTCTTGTACTGCAGGTAGTAGGCGTGTTCCCAGGCGTCGAACACCAGCAGCGGCACCGCGCCCTGGCCGACGTTGCCGTGGTGGTCGTAGACCTGCTCGACGATCAGGCGCCTGCCCAGCGGCTCCCAGGCCAGTACGCCCCAGCCGGAGCCCTGGACCGTGGTGGTGGCGGTGGTGAGCTGCTTCTTGAACGCCTCGAAGCCGCCGAGGTGTTCGTCGATGGCATCGCCGAGCGCTCCGTCGGGGCGGTCGCCGCCGTCCCGGGACAGGTTCTGCCAGAAGATCGAGTGCAGCACATGTCCGGAGAGGTTGAACGCCAAGGTCTTCTCGAGCCCGACCAGGCCGGAGAACTGCTCCTTGTCCCGGGCCTCGGCGAGCTGTTCCAGCGTGTCGTTGGCGCCCTTGACGTAGGCGGCGTGGTGCTTGGCGTGGTGCAGTTCCAGGATCTGGCCGGTGATGGCCGGCTCCAGCGCCGCGTAGTCGTACGGGAGGTCGGGAAGCGCGTACGTGCCCATCAGGCACAGCCCCTTTCGGCTTTCGTTGTGGCTTTCGACGGTGAGTGATCGTGCCGGGACCCACCCTAGAGCCTTATTGCGAAGCACTTGCAACAACTAGATATGTGCAGCAGCATGAAGGGGTGCGGGGCCGGCCCGTCAGCCTTCGCGATCCGCGCCCGCCCGGAGCCGTCCGGGCGTGTCCTTCCGAAGGGTGATCGTCTTCTCATCCGGCGACCGCCGGTCCCCGGCCGGCCCCGCTCGATCACCCCTCTGACCCCGGCCATTACCATTTCTTTGCCATTCGGTAGGGTGTGGGGGGACGTCACCGGCCGGCACCGGCCGCCGTACGTCCACCGGTAAGTGGCACATACGACGGAAGGATGGCCGTGGGCGCTCCGCGGATCAGCAGCACGCCGTTGCCCGGAATCGGTGTCCGTTACGACCTGACCACGCGAGAGCACCGCCGGCTGTCGGTGGTCGCGCATCGCGACGGCGGGCGGACCCTGAGCTCGTATCACGAGGACGATCCCGACGAGTGCGCCATGTCGGTGCGGCTGACGGCGAAGGAGGCGGAGGCGGTCATCGACGCGCTGATGCCCACCCACCACAGCCCGGCGCTGCTGTCCACGACCGAGCTGGGGCTGGTGGCCGAGCGCGTCGAGCTGTCGTCGGTCTCGTACTGGAACGGGCGGGTGCTGGGCGAGACGCGGATGCGGACCGAGACCGGCGCCTCGATCGTGGCGGTGCTGCGGCTCGCGGAAGCGATCCCCTCCCCGACGCCGGACTTCCGGCTGGCCGGCGGCGACACCCTGATCGTGATCGGCACCCGCGAAGGCGTGGAGACGGCCGCCGCGATACTCGGGCGGGAGTGATCGATGCACTCCTCCGCTCTTTTCCTGATCGAGTTCGGTGCGGTCATCCTGGGCCTGGGCCTGCTGGGCCGGCTGGCCGGACGTTTTCAGTTCTCCCCGATCCCGCTGTATCTGCTGGCCGGTCTCGCCTTCGGCGAAGGCGGTCTGCTGCCGCTGGGGGCCAGTGAGGAGTTCGTGGCGATCGGCGCCGAGATCGGCGTGATCCTGCTGCTGCTCATGCTCGGGCTCGAGTACACCGCCAGCGATTTGGTCAGCAATCTCAAGACCCAGTACCCGGCCGGGCTGGTCGACGCCACGCTCAACGCCCTGCCCGGCGCCGCCATGGCGCTGCTGATGGGCTGGGGCCCGGTGGCCGCGGTGGTGCTGGCCGGGGTCACCTGGATCTCCTCGTCCGGCGTCATCGCCAAGGTCCTGGGCGACCTGGGCCGCCTCGGCAACCGCGAGACCCCGGTCGTCCTGTCCATCCTGGTCCTCGAAGACCTGGCCATGGCCGTCTATCTGCCGATCATCACCGCCCTGCTGGCGGGGGTGAGCGTGGCGGCGGGCAGCCTCACGCTGGCCATCGCGCTCGGCGTGGCCGGTCTGGTGCTCTTCCTGGCCGTGCGCTACGGCCGTGTCATCTCGCGCTTCGTCTCCAGCGACGACCCGGAGAAGCTGCTGCTGGTGGTGCTGGGGCTGACCCTGCTGATCGCCGGGATCGCCCAGCAGCTCCAGGTGTCGGCGGCCGTGGGCGCGTTCCTGGTCGGCATCGCGCTGTCCGGGGAGGCGGCCGAGGGCGCGCACAACCTGCTCAGCCCGCTACGGGATCTGTTCGCTGCGGTGTTCTTCGTCTTCTTCGGCCTGCACACCGACCCCGCGAGCATCCCGCCGGTCCTGCTGCCCGCCCTCGCGCTGGCCGCCGTCACCGCCTGTACGAAGGTCGCCACCGGCTACTGGGCGGCGAAGCGCGCCGGGATCTCCGTCAAGGGCCGCTGGCGCGCGGGCGGCACCCTGGTCGCCCGGGGCGAGTTCTCCATCGTCATCGCCGGACTCGCCGTCACGGCCGGTATCGAACCGGAGCTGGGGCCGCTGGCCACGGCGTACGTGCTGATCCTGGTGATCCTCGGCCCGCTCACCGCCCGCTACACCCAGCCCCTCGCCATGCGGCTGACCGGCCGGCGCAAGCCCGCCCCTGCCGAGGCGCCGCAGACCGGCGAAGCCACCGAGGAGCCGCGGGAGGCGGTGGAAGCCGTGGACCAGCGCGGCGGCCACTGACCGGCCGGGCCGCGGCCCGGCCGGGCCGCGTCACCTCCCCGGCATCTCCCCGCGGGGGAAACGCAGGGACATCCACTGGTCCGGCTTGTCCAGCGGTGCGAAGCCGACCTTCTCGTACACCCCGTGGGCGTCGTGCGTCGCCAGCAGCATGCGCCGCAGCCCCAAGGGCGCCAGGTGGTCACGGACGGCCGTGACGAGCGCGGTGCCGAGGCCCGTCCCGCGCGCGGACCGGTCGACGTAGACATCGCACAGCCAGGCGAAGGTGGCGTGGTCGGTGACGACCCGGGCGTACGCGACCTGGGCGCCCGAGGCCGTGTCGTACGCGCCGAAGTTGAGTGAGCCGGCGATGGCGCGGTCCTGCTTCTCACGGGTGCGGCCCAGCGCCCAGTACGCGTCGGTGGACAGCCAGTGGTGGATACGGGCCGCGTCGAGGCGGGAGGCGTCGGTGGATATCTCGTAGCCGTCGGCGGCCGGTCGGCCGGTCGTATCACTCATGTCACTCATGTCGCTCATGGCGGGAGGCTCGCAGGTCAGAGGGGCGGCGTCGAGAGGTTTTCGGCACGTATTCGGCACGCGAGGGATCCGGCGTGAGGGAATCCCGCGTGCCGTCAGCCCAGCACCTCGTCGCACGCGGTACGGAGTCGGCGCAGCCCCTCCGCCAGCTCGCCCGCGCTCGCCGCCGAGGCGAAGCCCAGCCGCAGATGCGGGGCGGGCGGTTCGGCGCAGAAGTACGGGCGGCCGGGCGCGACGGCGACCCCGGCACGCTGGGCGGCGGCCGTCAGCGCGGCCTCGTCGGCGCCGTCGGGCAGCCGCAGCCACAGGTGGAAGCCGCCGGGCGGGACATGGCGCAGGGCGAGTTCGGGGAGGTCCCGCCGTACGCCTGTGGCCAGGGCCTCGCGGCGGATCCGCAACTCGGCGGCGACGGTGCGCAGATGGCGGGTCCAGGCGGGCGAGCCGACGAGTTCGAGCGCCGCCTCCTGAAGCGGGCGCGGCACGAAGAAGCTGTCGACGACCTGGATGGCGCGCAGCCGCTCGAGCGCGGGGCCGCGGGCGGTGAGCGCGCCCACCCGCAGACTGGCCGAGGTGACCTTGGTGAGCGAGCAGACGTGGACGACGACGCCGTCGGGGTCGTCCGCGGCGAGGGTCGCGGGCAGCGGCCCCGCGTCCTCGTGGGCGAGGCGGCGCGCGAAGTCGTCCTCGATCACGAACGCGCCCGCCTCCCGGGCCACCCGCAGCACCTCGCGGCGCCGTTCGGCGGAGAGCACCGCGCCGGTCGGGTTCTGGAAGAGCGGCTGGCAGAGGAAGACCCGTGCCCCGCTCGTACGGAGGGCCTGTTCGAGCAGGTCGGTGCGGACCCCGTCGGCGTCCACGGGGACCGGGACCGGGCGCAGCCCGAAGGCGCGGGCGGCGGCTATCGCCCCGGGGTAGGTGGGGGACTCGACGAGCACGGGCGCGCCGGGCGGCGCGAGGGCGCGCAGCGCGGTGGTCAGCGCGCTCTGGCCGCCCGCGGTGATCAGCACCTCGGACGGGGCGAGGGCCCCGCCGCCGATCTCGGCCGCGAACCATGCGCGCAGCTCGGACAGCCCCTCGATCGGCGGGCGGTCCCAGGCGCCGGGCCGCCGCCCGGCGCGGGCGAGGGCGGCGGCCAGCGCCCGCTCCGGCTGGAGCGAGGGGTGGAGATAGCCGCCGTGCAGTTCGAGGGCGCCGGGCGGCGGGACGGCCAGAGTCATCAGCACGCCGGAGGCGTCGACCGAGCGCGGGACCGACTCCCCGGACGTCTCGACGCTGAGGGCCACCTCCTGCCAGGAGGTGTCGCCCGGGCGCGGCGCCTCCTCGCCCCCTCGCGGCCGGGCGGCCCGGAAGGCCCCGGCGCCGGGGCGGGTGACCACAAGCCCCTCGGCACGGAGTGCGGCGAGGGCGCGGGAGACGGTCACCGGGCTCACCCGGTAGCGGTCCACCAGGGCCCGACTGGACGGCAGCTTCTCACCGGGAGAGTAGCGGTTCAGCTCCGCACGGAGGATGCCTGCCAATTCCGCCACACTGCTACGCTCTTGCATGAGAGCCCAAGATAGCGCTACTGCGAGCGGAACGATAGCGGTGAGCGGTGGCGCCGAGCCGCGCACCGCCGCCCGGCCCCCGCTCGCCCGGCCCCCGCTCGTCCGCACCCAGCCCGCACCGTCCCCCGTCCGCCGCGGGGGCGCCCTCGGCACCGTCATGGCCGCGCTGGGCGTGGCCGCGTTCTCCCTGACCTTCCCCGCCACCGCCTGGGGGCTCGAGGGCCTGGGCCCCTGGTCGCTGGTCGGCTGCCGGCTCGCCCTGGCCGGGCTGGTCGCGGGCGGCGCGCTGGCCGCCCTGCGCGTCCCGCCGCCCGGCCGCCGCCACTGGCCCGGTCTGCTGGTGGTCGCCGGGGGCGTCGTCTTCGGCTTCCCGCTGCTGTCCACGCTCGCGCTGCGGACCTCCACCACCTCGCATGCCGCCGTGGTCGTCGGCCTGCTGCCGCTGACCACGGCCGTCTACGCGGCGGTGCGCACCGGCGCCAGGCCCACCCCCCGGTTCTGGACCGCGGCCGTCGCCGGCGCCGCGGTGATCGTCGCCTTCGCGCTGCAGCAGAGCGGCGGCGCGCCGACCGTCGGGGATCTGTATCTGTTCGGCGCGCTGCTGGTGTGCGCGGCGGGCTACGGGGAGGGCGCCCGGCTGGCGCGCCATATGCCGGGCTGGCAGGTGATCGGCTGGGCGCTGGTGGCCTGTCTGCCGCTGTCGGTGGCGGGCGCGGCGGTCGCCATGACCACCGAGCCCGTACACCTGACGGCGCACACCGTCGCCGGGGCGCTGTGGCTGGCCCTGGGCTCCCAGTTCCTGGGTCTGGTGGTCTGGTACCGCGGGATGGCCGCCATCGGCGTGGCCAGGGCCAGCCAACTCCAACTCGCCCAGCCCCTGCTCACCCTCGTATGGTCCGTACTCCTCCTGGGCGAACACCTGACCTGGGCCGCGCCCGCCGCCGCCGTGGCCGTGCTGGTCTGCATCGGCGTGACGCAGCGGGCGGGAGCAAACCGGCAGAAGCAGCCATAAACTGGCCTCAGGGACCGCAATACCCTCCGGGGCACCGGACAGGAGGTCACGCGTATGGAGGCGACCGTAGGCGACAAGCTGCTGGTACACGGCAGGGTTGTCGGAATTCACGACCGGACCGCGGAGATCATCGAAGTGCTCGGGGACGACGGAACCCCACCGTTCCGCGTCCGCTTCGAGGACGACGGGCACGAGTGCGTGGTCTCCCCCGGCCCGGATTCGGTCGTGCGTCACCTGCACACAGAGCCCGGACGGCCGTAGTCCAGGCCCAGACGGCTCAGCGGGGCGGACGCACGCGATACGGGTAGTGGTCGGCGACCACGCGCGCCATGGCGCCGTTGCGGTCGGCGGCCACTTCCTTCGCCGAGAAGTACACATTGCCCCGCACCTGCGGATAGTCCCGGTCGAAGGTGAGGTGCCGGGACAGCTCCGCCGGGTCCTGCCAGGGCGCGGGCTGCGCCGGGTCTCCCGCCTTGTACAGCGCCTCGCCGATGTAGAGGTCCACGCCGGTGCCCCGCACCGTCTCCGCCCACCAGGGCACCAGCTTGGCGTAGTCGGCGGCGGCGAAGCCGATGTTCCAGTACACCTGCGGCACGATGTAGTCGATCCACGCCTCGCGGACCCATTTCCGCGTGTCCGCGTACAGGTCGTCGTAGGTCTGCACCCCGGCCCGGGTGTCGGAGCCCTGCGGGTCGGTGGCCTGGTTGCGCCAGACGGCGAAGGGGCTGATCCCGAACCGCACCCGCGGGTCGAGCCGCTTGATGCGGACGGCGGTCTCGCGCACCAGCCGGTCGATGTTGTCCCGCCGCCAGGCGGCCCGGTCCGGGAACCCCGCGCCGTGGCGCTCGTACGCCGCGTCGTCGTCGAAGACCTGGCCCGCCACCGGATAGGGGTAGAAGTAGTCGTCCCAGTGGACGGCGTCGACGTCGTAGCGCGCCACCGCGTCCAGCATCGCGTCCTGGACGAAACGGCGGACCTCGGGCAGGCCCGGGTTGTAGTAGAGCTTGCCGCCGTACGGCACCACCCACTCCGGGTGCAGCCGCGCGGGGTGCGTGGGGGCCAGCCGGGTGGGGTCGGTGTGGTTGGCGACGCGGTACGGATTGAACCAGGCGTGCAGTTCGAGGCCGCGCCGGTGGGCCTCGCGCACGGCGGTGCCCAGCGGGTCCCAGCCCGGATCGCGGCCCTGGACGCCGGTGAGGTATTCGGCCCACGGCTCGTACCGGGAGGGCCACAGCGCGTCGGCGGTGGGCCGGACCTGGAAGACCACCGCGTTCAGCCGGCGCTCGACCGCGGTGTCCAGGAAGGCGAGCAGTTCGGCGCGCTGCTCGGCGGCGGTCAGGCCGGGCTTGGAGGGCCAGTCCCGGTTGGCGACGCTGGCCAGCCACATCCCGCGGAACTGGCGCCTGAGCTGCCCGCCGCTCCCCCGCGCCTCCTCGCGCCCGTACGCCGCCGTCGAACCCGTCGTGACGGTCGCGGCCAGCGCTCCGACGGCCGCGACCGTCAGTCCCCTGCGCGTGATCTGCCCCATCCTCGCTCCTCGCTCGCTCGCCTGTCGATCGTGGCTAACTCCCGCCGATGATGCGGGTCTTACGGCCGCGCGGCAATCCTTCCCACCCTTCCGGACGACTTCTCGCCCGGTCATCCGGCCGCTAGCATCGGTGGTACGCACATATGGGAGCGCTCCCAAGCCCGGACACGGACAGACCCGCACAGACCCGCCCCCGTACCGCCGCGACCCGCGGCGGATGCCCGGAGAGGAAGTTCCCGTGCGTTTTCATGACCGGCGTTTTCATGACCGGCGTTCTCATGACCGGAGAAGACCGCTCGGCGCGCTCATGGCCGCGCTGGCGCTCGTCGGCGGATTACTGACCGCGGCCGCCGCCCCGGCCGCCGCCCGCCCCGACGACGCCCCGAACAAACCCACCGCCGGCCTGGCCGCCGCCACCTGGAAGAACGTCCGCGTCGACGGCGGCGGCTTCGTCCCCGGCATCATCTTCAACCGCAAGGAGAAGAACCTCGCCTACGCCCGCACCGACATCGGCGGGGCGTACCGCTGGGACCAGTCGGGCAAGCAGTGGGTGCCGCTGCTGGACTGGGTGGACTGGGACCGCTGGGGCTGGAGCGGGGTGGCCAGCCTGGCCAGCGACCCGGTCGAGCCGAACAAGGTGTACGCGGCCGTCGGCACGTACACCAACAGCTGGGACCCGACCAACGGCGCGATCCTGCGCTCCTCCGACCGCGGCGCCACCTGGCAGACCACCACCCTGCCCTTCAAGGTCGGCGGCAACATGCCCAGCCGCGGCATGGGCGAGCGGCTGGCGGTCGACCCGAACAAGAACAGCGTGCTGTACTTCGGCGCGCCGAGCGGCAACGGCCTGTGGCGCTCCACCGACTCCGGCGCCACCTGGTCGAAGGTGACGGCCTTCCCCAACGCGGGCAACTACGCCCAGGACCCCAGCGACTCCAGCGGCTATCTGAGCGACAACCAGGGCGTGGTCTGGGTGACCTTCGACGAGCGTACGGGCTCGTCGGGCACCGCGACCAAGACCATCTACGTCGGCGTGGCCGACAAGCAGAACACCGTCTACCGCTCGACCGACGCCGGCGCCACCTGGTCGCGGGTGGACGGACAGCCGACCGGCTACCTCTCCCACAAGGGCGTCCTGGACTCCAGATCCGGCTACCTCTACATCACCACGAGCGACAAGGGCGGCCCGTACGACGGAGAGAAGGGCCAGGTGTGGCGGTACGCCACGGCCACCGGTGAGTGGAAGAACATCAGCCCGATGACGGACGCGGACACCTACTTCGGCTACAGCGGGCTGACGGTGGACCGCCAGAAGCCCGGCACGCTGATGGCGACCGGCTACAGCTCCTGGTGGCCGGACACCCAGATCTTCCGCTCCACCGACTCCGGCGCCACCTGGACCCGCGCCTGGGACTTCACCAGCTACCCCAACCGCTCCTTCCGCTACACCCAGGACGTCTCGTCCGTCCCCTGGCTGACCTTCGGCACCAACCCGTCCCCGCCCGAGGTCACCCCGAAGCTGGGCTGGATGACCGAGGCCCTGGAGATCGACCCGTTCGACTCCAACCGGCTGATGTACGGCACCGGCGCCACGGTCTACGGCACCGAAAACCTCTCCACCTGGGACTCCGGCGGCCAGATCAAGATCACGCCGATGGTCAAGGGCCTGGAGGAGACCGCGGTCAACGACCTGGCGAGCCCGCCCTCCGGCGCCCCGCTGCTCAGCGCCCTGGGGGACATCGGCGGCTTCCGCCACACCGACCTCGACGCGGTGCCTGCCAAGATGTTCAGCTCACCCAGCTTCACCACGACCACCAGCCTGGACTACGCCGAAACCAACCCGAACACGGTGGTGCGGGTCGGCAACAACGACGCCGCGCCCCGGATCGCCTTCTCCACCGACAACGGCGCCAACTGGTGGCAGGGCAGCGAGCCCTCCGGGGTCACCGGCGGCGGCACGGTGGCCGCGGCGACCGACGGCAGCGGCTTCGTCTGGAGCCCCGACGGCACCTCCTCCGTCTACTACACCGTCGGTTTCGGCAACTCCTGGACCGCCTCCAGCGGCATCCCGGCCGGGGCGGTCGTCGAATCCGACCGCAAGAACGCGAAGAAGTTCTACGGCTTCAAGAACGGGACGTTCTACGTCAGCACCGACGGCGGCGCCACCTTCACCGCCAAGGCCTCCACCGGTCTGCCCACCGACGGCCCGGTGCGCTTCAAGGCCCTGCCGGGCACCGAGGGCGACATCTGGCTCGCCGGCGGCTCCACGAACGGAACGTACGGGCTGTGGCACTCCACCGACTCCGGCGCGACCTTCACCAAGCTGAGAGAGGTCCAGCAGGCCGACACCATCGGCTTCGGCAAGGCCGCCCCCGGCGCCTCGTACCAGGCGCTCTACACCAGCGCCAAGATCGGCGGCACCCGCGGGATCTTCCGCTCCACGGACGCCGGGGCGAGCTGGGTACGGATCAACGACAACGCGCACCAATGGGCCTGGACCGGCGGCGCGATCACCGGCGATCCGCGGGTCTACGGGCGGGTGTACGTGAGCACGAACGGGCGCGGCATCCTGCGCGGCGACTCGACGTGACCGCGGCCACGGTGCGCTCCAACAGAGCCCACCACCCGCCCACTTGAGATCCCGGACGAGGCAGCGGGCCGGGGTCGGGACCACAAGGTTCCGGCCCCGGCCCACCCACCGGAGCCGACCGGCAGGTAACGTCGGGGACGACCTGCAGATCAGCGGAAAGGCACGAGGTGACCGACATCGAACGCGTCGGAGTGGTGGGCTGCGGCCAGATGGGCGCGGGCATCGCGGAGGTATGCGCCCGTTCCGGCCTGGAGGTCAAGGTCGCGGAGACCACCGGCGAGGCCCTGGAGCTCGGCCGTACCCGGCTGACCAACTCCCTCGGCAAGGCCGCCGAGCGCGGCAAGATCACCGAGGCGGAGCGCGACGCCACGCTGGGCCGGCTGAGCTTCACCACCGACCTCGGCGAGTTCGCCGACCGCGATCTGGTCATCGAGGCGGTCGTGGAGAACGAGCAGGTCAAGACGGAGATCTTCCAGGTCCTCGACCAGGTTGTGACCCGCCCCGACGCCATCCTGGCCTCGAACACCTCCTCCATCCCCGTGGTCAAACTGGCCGTCGCCACCTCCCGCCCCGACCAGGTCATCGGCATCCACTTCTTCAACCCGGCCCCGGTCCAGCAGCTCGTCGAGCTGATCCCGGCCCTCACCACCGGCGACCAGGCCATCAAGCGCGCCGAAGCCCTGGTCCACGACATCCTCGGCAAACACGCCATCCGCGCCCAGGACCGCTCCGGCTTCGTCGTCAACGCGCTGCTGATCCCGTATCTGCTCTCCGCCATCCGTATGTTCGAATCCGGCATCGCGAGCCGCGAGGACATCGACAACGGCATGGAACTCGGCTGCGCCCACCCCATGGGCCCGCTCAAGCTCTCCGACCTGATCGGCCTGGACACGATCGCGGCGATCGCCGACTCGATGTACGCCGAGTACAAGGAGCCCCTGTACGCCCCGCCGCCGCTGCTGCTGCGCATGGTCGACGCGGGGCGGCTTGGCCGTAAGACGGGGTCGGGCTTCTACGAGTACGGCTGACCCGTCCGCATGCATGTTGGGAGGTCCGTCTGGCTGCCCGGGCGGACCCGAGCAACGCTGCCGCGGCGAGGGACAGCTTGGGTCGATGCCGTCCGCCGATCGGCGCACTCAGGACCTCAGCCCGCTCATCGTCCACTGCTCACCTGGCAATGAGGGCGGCTGGGCCTTCTACGAAGCGCTCGGTCTGCGCCCGGTGCCATCATCTTCCAGGATGGTCTGGGCATCCTCCCGGCCTCTGGGGCGTCGTAGCCGACGAAGTCAGGACTTCTTGGCCCAGTAGTCTGCCAGCATTTCGCCAGGCCATGCGGGCTCGCGGATCGTTCCTCGCGGGCCCATCTCCTCGAAGTAGGGTGACAGGTCGTAGATCTTCGTGCCGACCACGGCGTCCAGATCGGTCACGTGCAACCTGAGCCCGTCGACCTTGATCAATCGAGGGAAGCTCTGCGCGAGCTGGTTGGGACGTCGGTGGTTGCGATGGGCGAACGTTCCTGTTGCCGGCCACTGGGTGTTCCCGCGCGGGCTGCGAGCGTGGTATTCGACGTCGCTCGGGGATGCCTGGTCGAAGTGCCACACGACCACCAGGTGGGAGAACTCTTCCAGGCCCTGCACGGAGTCCAGGGGGAACTCTGACTCGTCGAGCTGGATTACCGACTCGACGCCACCCCAGTAGTCATCAGCGACCTCGGCGCGACCTTCGACGACTTCCCCGATCGGTTTGATCTTCAAAGCCATGACCAGCCCCTCTCCGATCCAACGACCCGTGTGATCAATCTGCTTGGGCAAGGTACACCGTCGCGCGGGCGTCAAGCGCGCCCACCGCAGGGATGCCGCGCTTCCGGAATGGCGACAGCAGTTTCCGCATGTCAACGACTGTCTGCCGCGCCCGTCCCGAATAGATCCCGTCCTCCATCGCGTCCAGAACGCTGGTCCAGGTCGCGCAGGCTTCTTCAACTCCTCCCTGTGCGATCTGCGTCGCGCCCATGTACCCGAGGGTCACCGCGTGGGTACGTCGGAACGCCGCCCCGCGCGTACGGACGGAGCGCCGGAACTCGTTCACTGCCCGCTGGTGGTCACCGAGATCCCGCAGAGCGCATGCCGTCTCATGTGCCAAGGACGCCTCACCGAAGAAGAAGGTTCGGTCCGGTTCCCTGATTCCATCCCGCGCATTCGACAGGTCGTCCTCGGCGCGCAGCAGCACTCGTGCCGCCGCCTGCTTCTGGCCGTCCGCGGCGAGCGTACGAGCGTGAACAACGCCGAGGAGCGCACGCTCACGGGGCGTTGCCGCGGCATACCGATCCCCGTGCACCGACGCCTGAGCAATCTTGAGGGCTTCGCTGCGAAAGCCCAGGTCGAGGGCCTGGTGCGCCATCGCACGGAGGATGTGACCGCTCAATGGCGCGTCACCGGACCGGGCCGCTAGCTTCACCGCGGTGTTGAAGCGGCTGAGCGCCACCGCGTGCTCGCTATTGTCGAACGCCATCCACCCCGACAGGTAGGCAAGTTCCGCTGAGGCAGCGAACATTGCACGTCGCGTCTCGTCGTTGGCGAATCGGCCCCGAAGGAAGTCGAGCACTTCGGACTTCAGATACTCGTCCACGGCGCGCCGGCCATGGCCACCTCCGCGCCGTTGGTCCATACGGGAAAACGCCTGGGTGAGCTCCCGTACGGTCGCCACATCTCCATGACCGACGCGCTTCCCGGCCGCGGGTTCCTCGGCCGGGGGCTTCGCCATGGCGGTCCACCACGTCTCGTCCGGCAGTATCAGGGCCGCCGCGGAATACACCCCGCCGGTCAGCAGACGACGCCGGTCCGCGTCCACGCCACTCCTCAAGTCGTTCAGCGCGATCAACGGATCGACACGCCAGTCCAGCGCCCCCTGCGCTGGCGAGGTGGAAACTGTGAACCCGACCTCTTCTGGCGTGATTTCACGCTTCAAACGACGGGACAGTGCCTGGCACAAGATAGCGGGCGCAACGCCCTGCGGCTGGACTCCGGAGACCCACATGCTCACGTGGGAGCGCCCGATCTTGGAGTTCTCCCGCACCTCGCCGTTCAGCGTCTCCGCGGCGACTCGGTTGTACGCAACGGCGGCCTGGGCCCGTGACCAGCGCGCTTCTTCCAACAGTGCAGCTAACTTCTCGTTCCGCTCGCGTGCCATCGTTGCGCCCCCAGCCACTGAAGCCGATCTTTGACCACGTTGACCAACCTGCGCTCGGCACGAGCCCAGACCGGCCACAGATCCAACGTAATGCTCAACTGCTCGCCCACATCCTGCAGGTGTCGGAAAGTCACCCCGCACCACCGGAGTGCCCACTTCACTGCGGATGATCTTTGACCACCTTGACCACTCCCGGACCGTTGACCCCATTCCGGTAACCGCGATGAGGCGGTTCGCTCTTGTAGGCCAGCTACTCGACGAGCGGGAGCGCCCCACATGAACTCATCTACTGGAAGGTCCACCGTCACACGCGCCGTACGGCTGGGCAGCCTCGTGCTCGTCGTCTCCGAGCTGGTTACTGGACCGCACGATGACTGGCGAGCACGCCATGTGCATGGTCGTGCCGCCTGACCACACAGACCACCCGCCACGGAAGAACCCCCGCGACGTTGCTGGAGCGGCGAACGTCCGGGGGCCGTGGCCCTCAACCCCATGGAGGTTGACGGCATGCGCAAACATAGCGCGAAGATCCTCGAAACACTGTCGCGGTTGTTACTTCCCGGCCGTGGTCGTCACCGTGCGGCCGATTCGGCCGATGGTTGTTCCGCCACGCGTTACCAGGACGCGCCGATGATGCGCCCTGCGCACCTGCCCGACGCGCCCGCACAGCCCATTGCAGGAGAGTGCGCGGGCTGCACCGTCTCGTTCCGCCCGGTCTTCGGTCCTCCTGACAGCCACGAGGTAGCCATGGTCCGGCCGTACGTCGTCACGTACGAACAGCAGTGGGAGCAGCGTGCGCAACGTCGGTTGCGCCAACGGCGTCGGCGGACGCTGCGGCTGGCCGCGCACGGAATCGACGTCGGCCCACACATCCTCCACGGCGTGAGGGTGGTGGCGTAGGTGAACAACCCGACGGCGTCCCCGCTTCAGCAGGGACAGGACGGCGGACAGCACGGACAGGGCGGGCAGCAGCAGGGACAGCAGGGCGACGACGACCGCCCGACCCTTGAGGCACTGCGGCAGCAATCGGTAGCCCTGAGCGAACAGATCGCTCAGCATCTGAGGCGGGGGACGACGTGAACCACGCATCAGCCACCAGGGTCGCGCCGAGCGCGAATTGGACCAGCACCCTGCCTCGTCTCGCGGTCGGCATGGTGGTCTACGACCGGGTCTACGACATGCCCGCGACCATCGCCGACTTCGATGGGCCGATGGTCTGCCTCACCCGCCCCACCGGCCTCGCATGGCGGTCGCACTGTGCCTCCGTGCGCCCCGCTACGCGGTACGAGCGGCGGCAGCTGCGGGCCATCGCGCAGCTTCACGCCCAGCGCCAGCGAGGCACAACCACCGCATAGACGCTGCCTCCTGCCGGGGCGATCAGCTTTCCGTTCCCCCACGAGAACACCCCCGGCACGGGCGCGGCACCAAGCCTCCCCGGGCCGTCCCAGCAGCAGGAAGCGCTGGGCGGCCCGGGACAGGCCGACCCCGAGGAGAGGAGCGCCACGTGACCCCCACCGTCCGTACCTACCGACGTACAGCGGACAAACGAAGATCAGGGCCATGCGGCGCGGCAAGGTCGTCGTCACCCGCTGCCGTGACTGCAACGGGTCGCAGCACCAGAAGTCCTGACCCACAGAGCGCTTCGCCGGGGTGATCGCCCATGGCAGATGGCCCCTGGCACGCCGAATGGACGTTCATCAGCACATCCGGCATCACCACAGGAACAGCCGACCGTGCACGGTACTTCGATATCCGCACAGCCATCTTCAAAGCAGCTGACAAGTCGCTACCTGATCTGTCGCGCGAGGACACCGCCGGAAGAGACGAGCCCTGGAAGCTTCTGATCAGAGCCTTGTACTCCGAAGCGATGCTCTCGGCCGACGAAACCGGGGCATGGCAATACGCGAGCCCGGACGGCTGGGCGAACGTCACCGTCCGCTTCACACCGTAGCCACTGTTCTCCCTCCGTCCGAAGTCGCGTCCCAAGGAGGGATGGGAGAAGGCTGAATCTCAGCCTTGGCCGGAGGGCCGCATGGCGCGGAGATAGCAGGGTCGACATCATCACGGATTCACATACACGCACCATGAGGAGACCATGCACATGGCCGAACTGCCCGACGAGAACCGCGCGGCCGAACTACGCAACACGGTCGTGGACCAGCTGAAGGAAAGCGGCTGGATCACCTCGCCCACCATCGAGGCCGCCATGCGCAAGGTGCCCCGTCACCTGGCCGTCCCCGAGGCGTCGCTCGAGGACGCCTACAGCACCTACGACGCCGTGATCACCCAGAAGGACGAGCACGGCAAGCACACCAGCTCGGTGTCCGCTCCGCAGGTCCAGGCGATGCAGCTGGGACAAGCCGACATCCGCCCCGGTGACAACGTCGTGGAGTACGGCACGAACGGGCCCAACGCCGCGTACATTGCCGAGCTGGTGGGCGACACAGGGCAGGTCACCACGGTCGACATCGACGCCGACGCCGCTGGCCGCGCCGCGGGCTTCCTCACCGAGACCGGCTACTCCCGCGTCCGTGTCCTGACGGCTGACGCATCAGGCGGCGTTCCCGAGTACGCCCCGTACGACGCCATTGTGGTGACCGTCGGGGCTTGGGACATCCCGCCCGGCTGGCGCGAGCAGCTGGCCGAAGGCGGCCGGCTCGTCGTTCCGCTGCGCATCCGGACTCTGACGCGCACGTACGGCTTCGTTCGCCAGGGCGACCACCTGGTCAGCTCCAGCGCCCACGTGTGCGGTTTCGTCCCCATGCAGGGCGAGGACGCCCACGACGAGCAGCGGCTGTCCTTGGATGACGGGGTCAGTCTTCGGTTCGACGACGGGCCTACTGTGGACCCTTCCCTGCTGGACGTGGTGCTGAGTACCCCGCGCGCTGAGACCTGGACCGGCGTGACCGTCGGCCGCACCGAGAACATCGGCACGCTCCAGATGTACCTGGCGACCATGGCTCCCGGGTTCTGCATCATGTCCGTCGCACCCGACTCGGACACCACGGTGGTCAAGCCCAGCAACAAGGGCTTCTCGATGGCTGCGGTCCGTGGTCCGAACTTCGCCTACGTACTGGTTCGCCGCCCGGACGACAAGAACGTCGAGTACGGCGTCCACGCCTTCGGTCCCGACGGCGCGTCGTTCTCCGAGGAGATCGCCGACTGCATCCGGGCCTGGGGCAAGGAGCACCGTGGGGGGCCCGGCCCGCGCGTGGCCATCTACCCGGCCGGCACGCCTGATGACCAGATTCCCGGCGATCGGGTCATCGACAAGAAGCACAGCCGGATCTCGGTCTCCTGGTCGGCCGCGTAGTACGCGGTGCTGGGCCAGGACGTCATGCACCACCCATCAAGAAAGGGAGAGTGATCGCATGACCGCTGCCATGCTGGTCGACGGAGCGACTGCGCTGGCCGAGTCGCCAGTTGCGGATCTGCTCGACGACGACTTCCAGCTGGACGTGCACGTCGTCGTCGCCGAGCACCCGGGCCGCAAGCTCATGTGCTCCACGAGCGACGGCTGCGGCAACACCTGCGCCAACGGCGCCAGCTCCTGCAACTCCTTCATCGAAGACCCTTCCTGACGGGTCCTTCCGTCGCCGGGGCGAAAGCCGAACTCCGCTTTCGCCCCGGCGGCACCCGTATGCGCGCCCCATACGAGGAGGAGAAGCCTGTGGCACATCGATCACCCATCGGCTACGAGTGGCAGCAAGGCGCACTGCTGCGCGCCTCCACCGCTGCCGATCCGATACCCCTGCCCGACCTGGATGCGTACGGCGACGACGCGGCTACACAGGGCCGGGCATGGCTGGCCACCGTGTGGCGCGACCAAGTGTCCGACGCGCTGGCTGCCGCCAGCCCCATCCTGTTTCAGCAGGTCGCCGCGATTCTGGACGGCAAGCACACCGACGCCCGGCGTGTACGCCGAGCCGTCCTGTCGCTGGCCTCGTACCTGTTGCGTTGGAGCCACCGGCCCACACCGTTCGGCGTGTTCGCCGGGGTCGCCCCCGCACAGATCGGCCAAGGCCCGCGTGTGGTGTGGAGTGACAAGCGTCGGACCGTGCTCCGCGCAGACGCTGACTGGCTCACCGATGTCATCACCCGGCTCGAACAGTCTCCTGAGCTGCTTGGCCGACTGGACGTCGTCGCCAACAACGCGGGCCAGCAGCGCGGTAACCGGCACGTCGTGCCCGGTCTGCCGTCCGACGCGCATGCCAAACGCTTGGCCCCGGTCGAGCTGTCCATCCGCCGCACCCGTCCTGTGGCCGCCGCCCTCTCCGCAGCCGTAACGCCCGTCCCGTACAGCTCCCTGCTGCGCGGCCTGGCCGAGCTGTTTCCGGCCGCCCGCCCGGACCAGCTCTCCGGCCTCCTCGCCGACCTTCTGTCCAAGCACATCCTGATCAGCAGCCTGTGGCCGCCGATGACGTGCGCCGACACGCTCACCCACGTGTGCGAGCAGTTGGAGAAGGCAAACGCCGCCAGCATCTCTGACATCGCAGACCTGGCGTCCCAGCTCGCGTCGATCCGAGACGGCGTGAACCACCCGGAAACTCCCGCCCCATGGGCGCCCGGCGCCCAGCTGGCGCAGAGCATGCAGCACGTGAGTGCCACCGCCCGCGTGCCGCTTCTGGTGGACACCGTCCTCGACTGCGACGTCCAGCTCCCCGAACACCTGGCGAGTGAAGCTGCCGAAGCCGCCACCGTCATGTACCGGCTGACGCCGCACCCGTACGGCTATCCGCAGTGGCGGGACTACCACCAACGGTTCCGCGCCCGGTACGGGGCCGGGGCGATGGTGCCCGTCCTGGACCTGGTGGCCGACAGCGGTCTCGGCTTCCCCGCCGACTACCTCGGCGCGGATCGCACCCGCGCCCCACGCCACTTAGTCGAGCGGGACGAGACCGTCCTCACCCTGCTCCAGCAGGCCATGCTCGACGACAGCCCCGAGATCGTCCTTACCAAGACGACCGTCTCCAAACTCACGGCCGGCGACACCGAACTTTTCCTCCCCGTTCCGCGGGCGGAGGTCGCGGTGGAGATCCACGCCGCATCGCTGGACGCCATCCAGCACTCCGACTACCGGCTCCTGATCACCGGGGCGCCCCGTCCGGGCAGCAGCATGTTCGGGCGCTTCGCCCATCTGCTTCCACCCGAAGCACAGTCCGCTCTTGCGTCCAGCTACGCGACCGCCAGCCCCGGAGCGATCCCCGCACAGCTTTCCTTCCCTCCGCGCCGCCGCCGCAACGAGAACGTCACCCGCGCCATGCAGCTGCTGCCGCACGTCATCCCGCTGGGTGAGCACCCTGCGCCGGGCCCCGGCGTCATCCGGCTGACCGACCTGGCAATCACCGCAGACGCCCGGCAGTTCTACCTCGTGCAGATGTCCGCCAGCCGCCGCATCGAGCCCCGCGTCCCGCATGCCCTGGAAGCCTCGGTCCACACACCACCCCTCGCCCGGTTCCTGGCGGAGATCACCACCAGCAGATGCGCCGTCTACAAGGCGTTCAACTTCGGAGCCGCCGCGCGCCTCCCGTACTTGCCGCGCGTGCGGTACAAGCGGACCATCCTCGCGTCCGCACGGTGGCTGCTGGCCGCTGAGGACCTGCCCGGCCGCAGTCTCCCGATGCCCGATTGGGAGACCGCCCTGCACCGCTGGCGGGACAAGTTCCGCGTGCCCGACCGCGTAGCCCTGGTCGAGTACGACCAGCAGCTGCCCATCGACCTGTCTCAGCGGCTGCACCGGACGGTGCTGCGGGCCCGGCTGGACAGCACCCGCCGAATCGAGCTGCGAGAAACCCCCGGCCCGGAGGACCGCGCCTGGATCGGCCGCCCGCATGAGTTGCTGATTCCCCTGAAGCTGGCGAACGCCGTCGGCCCCCGCTCTGAACCACCCGTATTCACGGTACCGGCCGCAGCCACCAGGGCTCTTATGCCAGGACGTGCGTCGATCCTGCACGCGCAACTCCACGCTCACCCACAGCGGTTCGGCGAGATCCTGACCGGACACTTGCCCGGCCTCCTCGCCCAGTTCACCGACCCGCCACAGTGGTGGTTCCGCCGTCACCGCGACACCACACGGCCCGACTCCGACCTGCACCTGGCCCTGTACCTGCACCTGCCGACTCCGGATGATTACGGCGCGGTCTCCGCCATCCTTCACGACTGGGCCGACACTCTGCACGAGCAGCGCCTGGCCTCCCGCCTGGAGCTGGCCACCTACCAGCCACAGAGCGGCCGCTACGGTCACGGCCCCGCCCTTGACGCAGCCCACACGGTATTCGCTGCTGACTCGGCCGCCTGCGTGGCGCAGATCCGCATCACATCCGACGACAGCCACACCGGCCACGCTCTCACCGCGGCGAGCATGTACGACCTGGCGACGCAGTTCACCGGCGACGCGGACCAGGCAGCCGACTGGCTGACCCGCCACCTGCCCCACGAGCACGGCCCGCTGGACCGGGCGCTGCTGCGTCAGGCCCTCGCCCTGGCCCACCCCGACGGCATGGGCCTGCGGTCCATCCCCGGTGGCCCGGAGGTGGCCGCCGCCTGGCAGGACCGCGCCGTCACTCTGCACATGTACCGCGACCAGCTGACCAAGCAGCGCGACCCCGACACCGTGCTGATGTCCCTCCTCCACCAGCACTACATCCGCGCGCTGCCGGTCGACCCCGACCGCGAACGTCTCACTGGCCGGCTCGTCCGAGCCTGCGCCCTGCGCCACCGGGAGAGCCAGCCGTGACCACCACAAACAGCCCGGCCACCGCCGCCGACACCTTCGCCCGGCACCTGACCTCCCCCACACCCCCACCCGAAGACCAACCCTGGACAGCGCAGTCCCTGGCCGTCGGCGCAGCCGGTACTGCCCTGCTCCACATCGAGCGGGCCCGCACCGGTCGCGGCACCTGGCAGCAGGCGCACGCCTGGATCAAGAGCGCCGTAGCCGCCGACGTCAGTGCCGCCGACACCAGCGGTCTCTACCTGGGCGCGCCCGCCGTCGCCTTCATGCTCAGCTGCGCCATAACCGCCGACTCGGCCCGCTATCACGACACCTTGGCCACCATGGACCAGCACGTCACCGATCTCGCGCACCGCCGGGCCGATGCCACCGACACCCGCCTGTGCAGCGGACGCCGCCCCACGTTCCACGAGTACGACGTCTTCTACGGGATGACCGGTATCGGCGCCCACCTCCTGCGCCGCGCCCCCGCTGGAAACGCGATGGAACGTATCCTCTCCTATCTCGTGACGCTGACCCGCCCCACCCTCGACCATGACAACGGGGAGCTGCCCGGCTGGTGGGTCAGCCACGACCCGCACCTCACCCAGTCCCGGCAGTTCCCCGGCGGGCACGCCAACCTGGGCGCGGCCCACGGCATCACCGGCCCGCTGCTGCTGCTCGCCCGCGCCCTGCGCCAGGGCGTAACCGTAGACGGCCACCAGGACGCCATCGACACCATCCTCGGTTGGCTCGATGCGTGGCGGCAGGACGGGCCCAGCGGACCCTGGTGGCCGGAACACCTTCACCTCGGCGACCTCCAAGCGGGCGTACCCAGTCAGACCGGCCCGGCCCGTCCCAGCTGGTGTTACGGAACCCCCGGCATCGCCCGCGCGGGACAACTCGCCGCTATCGCCCGCCACGACGCCACACGACAGCACCTGTACGAGGAGGCCATGGCCCGCTGCCTGACCGACTCCAACCTGTCGACGATCGTCGACACGGGCCTGTGTCACGGCTGGGCGGGCATCTACCAGACCGCCTGGCGCGCGGCCCACGACGCCGCCGCCCCGACCCTGCGGGCTGCCCTGCTCGACCTGGCAGCCGCCCTGACCCGGCACGCCCAATCCGGGCCCGATCCCGGCCTCCTGCAAGGTGACGCGGGCACCGCCCTCGCACTGACCACCGCAGCCCACGACGCTGCGCCGACCTCGGGATGGGACGCATGTCTGCTGATCGACTGAGCCAACCCACTCACCTGGAAGCGACCCTGCACGCCGTGCTGGAGGTCATGGCCGGCGCCAGCACCGACACCGCCGCAGCCCACGCCGGACTCGAACCCGCCGACCTGGACGCCGCCGTCGCCGTCTACCAGCAGGCCGGACAGCGGGCGCTCGCCCAACAGGCAGGGCCGCCGGCGTGGGCTCAGCTGTACGTACAGTTCACCGACTGGGACAAAGCCGAGCGGACCGCCGCCGACCACATCGCCCCCATCCTGGATCTGGCCCAACAGGAAAAGCGGATCACGGGCTGGTGGTTCATACGCAAGCATCCGTGCTGGCGGTTGCGCCTGCTCCCAGCTCCCGGAACGCAGCTCCCCCCATCGCTGGCCGACACGCTGGACGAACTCACCGCCGACGGACGAGTCAACCGCTGGTGGCCCGGCATCTACGAACCCGAAGCCGTGGCGTTCGGCGGCGAAACCAGCATGACCATCGCCCACACCCTGTTCCACGCCGACAGCCGCGCCATCCTCACCACAGCCCATGGCGATCTGGGCCGCCGGGAGTTGTCGCTGCTGCTGTGCGCCACTTTGATGCGCGCCGCCGGACTGGAGTGGTACGAGCAGGGCGACGTCTGGCATCGCGTCACCCAGGAACGGCCCCTTCCCCCAGACGTACCGGGCGCCAAAGTCCAGGCCATGGCCGGAAGCCTGCGGCAACTGCTGCTCGCCGACACCAGCCCCACCGGCCCCATGCTCCAGTCCAACCGCACGCTCAAGCCCGCCGCCGACTGGGTCCACGCGTTTCAGCACGCGGGAACAGACCTCGGCACAGCCGCCCGGGATGGAACCCTCGACCGTGGCCTGCGCGAGGTCATCTCCTACCACGTGATCTTCCACTGGAACCGCATCGGCCTGCCCTCCCGCACCCAGAGCATCCTCGCTCACGCGGCCCGCAACGCGATCTTGCACCCCGTTGACTCCGCGGAAAGGCCGACGCTGTGACCGCGACGCCCGCGCCAGCAAAGTTCCACCGCCTCGCCAAGCGGTTCCCGCTGGTGAGCCGACCCCACCTCGTCTACCCCAACTTCGCCACCCGGATCGAAGAGGTACGCGCCTGTGCGGAGAAGTCGGCGCAAGACGGACCCCTCCTCGACCGAATCGACCTCGCGTGCGCCACCTGGAACCTGTCCGCGCTGATCGCCTCCGACTGCGGCCTGACCGACCTGGCGACCGACCCTGTGCCTCCGTCAGCTCCGCGTCTTCCAGGCGGCATGGCCCATCACCGGGGACGCTGCCATCAACAGCCTCCAGCCGATCGTCAACCTCGTACGACTTGCGGCCCGAGCCGGAGACCCGAACTCCGCCTATCAGCAGCTGATGAGCGTGCTCCGCGCCGTACACGACGGCGGCACCGTCACCGTCCACGGCCATCCCATCGACCTCACGGGCTTCACCACCGACACGACCCGGGACCACATCCAGCCCTGGCTACGCACCCTCCTGCTCGAAGACGGCACGCGGCTCCTTGTCGCCACCAGCCAATGGTCGCAAGCAGCAGAGCACGCGACCGCCTACGACCAAGCCCCTGAGCGGCTGCACGACAGCACGCAAACACAGGTCATCGCACACCTGCACAGGGCCGACACGGACGCAGCCAACTCCCTGATCGACAAGGCCACGATCACCGAACCGTGGGAGAAGGCTGTCGCACAAATCCTGCGCCACTACGCCGACCGCCTTGCAGGCCGCACCACGGCAGAAGCATTCACCACTGTGGCGCGCGCCGTGCGGGATGGCCTGGAGCCCACCCCTCCACACCTGCGCATGTTCCGGGTGAGGCTGGTCCTGACGGCAATCGACCTGGCACCAGAAGGCTGCGAAGCCCAAGTACAGCCCCTACACAACGCGATCGTCACCGACACCGCGCAGGCAGGCGACGCCTACGCTGCACGCGAGATCCTGCGCCGCCCCGTCCTATCGGCCAGCGAGCAGCCACGGGTTGAGCTGGAAGCGATCGTCCGCGACGGCCGCCTGGGGCAAGGGACCCTGCCGGAGTCGGTGCTGTCCACGATGTTGCAGGCTGTCAACACCGCGGAGGCGAGCCTCCTTCACTGCCTCGTTGAGGAAGGAGCAGCGACGCTCCATTTGAGGCGGTCGGGTAGCAGCTGACGCAACGGGCCGCCGCGCCCGTCAGGTGACGTGTGGGCTGCGCGCGGCGCTTCGCCCATCACGCGATCTTCGGCGTCTCTCCTTCCCTGGAAGACCGTTTATGAGCGCCACCGGCTGTGGTCGGCCGCTGGTTCAGGAGGTCGCGAACTGGGCCGCTCGCGGGGCGGGTTCACCAGCAAACTCCACCTGAGTGCCGACAGCCGTTGTCGCCCGCTGTCCTTGATCATCACGCTGGGGCAGCGGGCGGACGGCCCCCAGTTTCGACGAGAGCGTTATAAGAAGGGCAATACCGTAGAACGGGCGCCGGTCTGTGGGTGCCGTCCTATGGTTCCGGGATGAGTAACTCGACTGCGGCTGCTGTCCTCACAACTGCCAACCTGTCTGAAGCGATACGAGCGGTGCGTACCTTGCTGGGCATGGCAGACGTCGGCCAGGGAGAGGTTGACTTCGAAGCCGTGATCAGGTCGCCGGACGTGCTGGCGCAAGTGCGTCACGTACTGCCCGACCTCGAATGGTGGGCGTCGGCCGACAAGGAGCACGGTTCGTCGGAGGCCGGCGACAACCCTGCGGACTGTCTGCCGATCCGAGTGTTCGACTGGGGTCGTCCGCTGGACCGCGCTGAGCCCTTCATCGCTGCTCTGGGGCCAGATCCCGCGTCTGTTCGGTGGGATCTGGACACTTGGCCCGCAGTTCCCGAAGCGGGGCTGGAGGCGATCTCGCAGAAGTACGCGTACCTCACGCTGACAGTGAATTCCCGGGACCTCTACCAGGACGAGCCGTCGCAGGACCACACCGTCCACGTGCACGTCCGGAACCGGAACGACGACCAGGTCTCCCGCGTCCATTGGCTCGCCGATCAAGTGGGTGGCCGATTCACAGGCAGGGTGGAGTTGGCCCCTCTGTAACCCCTCAGCAAACAGGCAAGACCGCCGTCTCCAGCTGCCGCTGGCGGTCTGGCCTCCCCCATAGCCGGACACCCATCGGACACACCGACCAACGCTAGGAGGGTGTCGAGCGGGTGATGGTGGTGAGGGCGTGGTGGAGGGTGGAGTCGTTGGGTGGGCGGTCATGCCAGCGGGCGCCGATGTGGCCGTCGGGGCGGATGAGGAGCGCTCCGTGAGGGCCGATCTCGCAGAGGTCGGTGTACTCGCGGGGCAGGGGCTCGATGTGCAGCGGCCATGGTGCGGTGGAGTGTCGCTCCCAGTGGGCCGGGTCCGGGGTGAGCAGGGTGAACCATTCGCCCACGGCGTCGAGCGTGGAGCGGTCAGGTGTGAGCCAGAGATGCGGCATTCGATGGCCCGGGTGCGGGGTGGGGACGTAGTCCGGGCCCGTGTCGGTGTCGGCATCGGAGCAGTACGTGGCGCCGAGTACGAGACCGAGTTGCGCGAAGTACCGCTCCGACCAGGGCAGTTCGACGTGGGTCGGCGCCGACTCACCCGCCTGCAGCTGCTCGCGGCGCCGGTTCTGTACGTCGAGCATGAGCTTGGTGTTGGCCACCGCTTGCCGGAGCGTCTGGTGGGCGACCGGGTGGCGTTCCGTCTCGTAGGTGTCCAACAGGCCTGGCTCGGCCCATCCGCGGAGCACACCCGCCAGTTTCCAGCAGAGGTTGTGCACATCGGCGATGCCGGTGTTCATGCCCAGGCCGCCGACGATGGGGATCGCGTGCGCCGCATCGCCGGCCAGTAGGGTCCGGCCGTGGCGGAGGCGTTCGGCGACGAACGCGTTCA
Organism: Streptomyces sp. NPDC000941; assembly: GCF_053599555.1. NCBI lineage: Bacteria > Bacillati > Actinomycetota > Actinomycetes > Kitasatosporales > Streptomycetaceae > Streptomyces > Streptomyces sp. NPDC000941. The sequence goes on along the minus strand of NZ_JBSFMM010000004.1, from coordinate 51,627 downwards.
TCACCCAGTGCTGAACCCGCGACACGTCGGCTCGTACGTCGGCGCCGGGGCCGAGGGCGCGCGAGACGAGTTCGGGCCAGTCGGTGTGCGCGGCGTCTTCGGGGGTGGGAACGAACCAGGCCCACCCTCCTTCGGGGTAGAGCGGGGCGAACAGTCCGTGCGCGGTGAAGTAGACCCCGGCGGGCTGGTCGGCGCACCAGCGGCTGAGGTCGGCGTCGAACACGACCGTGCTGAAGCCCCCCATCCCTCCGGGGCCTGTGGTGTCGATTCCCAGCCGTTGCCGGACGGTGGAGTTCGCCCCGTCGGCGGCGAGTACATAACGGGCACGGACCCGGGTCTCCGCACCGCTTCGGTGGTCGACGAGCAGGGCGACGACGCTCTCGGGTTCTTCGGCCGGCTCGACGAGCTCGACCCCGAACCGTACGGGTGCGTCCGCCGCGGCGAGCAGGACGGGTTCCAGCCGGTCCTGCGAGGTGACCACGCCGATCGCGGGGCTTTCGGGCACCGGCGCGTTGACCCCGATCATCGCCGCGGTGGCGAAGTCGCGGTCGTGGATGGTGTCACGGAAGCGGATACGGCCGTACTCCGGCGCGAACGCATCGGCCGCGATCTTGGCCGCGAGCCCGAGCCGGCGGTAGATCTCCATCGAGCGCACATTGACCAGCCGGGCCCGGGGAAAGGGCGACAGCTCGCCGTGCCTCTCGACCAGCAACGTCCGGATACCCCAGCGCTCCAGTAGCGCCCGCGCGGTGAGCCCGATCGGCCCACCGCCGACGATCAGTACCGGCACCTCGGCGTCTGCTGCGGGCATGACGGCCTCCCGGACCGCGGATCGGTCGGACGGGATGAGAACGCCGCAGGTGTCCCGCGGTTACGTCACCGGCGTGCAGAGCACTCCAATGCCTTACGCAGCGTGATCACTCTCGGCTCCGGATGTGACCGACCACACAACTCGGTCACACGGTTTTCACACGGGGTGTGCGCCGGTGACCCGCGTCCGTCCTGCACACACTCTCCCGCGCTACCCTGCGACACGGTTGACTCGGACTGTCGAAAGTGCACGAAAGCACATTCCGGAAGGGGAACAGTCCGTGACCACCGAGCCCGAGCACGCCGCGTTAGCCGTGGAGCTCGCGGAAATCCGCCGCAGGGTCGATGTCAGCCTGGCCCGTCTCGACGGACAACTCGCCCTGCTCGACCACCGCGGGGAACAGTCCGAGGAGGATGTGGAGCAACTGACCGTACGCGTACGGCACTTGGAGCACGGCCGCTGGCCGCTGCCGTCCATCGCCGCGCTCACGGGGGTATGCGCGCTGGTGCTGGCGCTGTGGCAGGCCGCCGTCCGCTGACGCCCGGCCTGGGGGGCACACGGTTGGGGGGCACGCGGTCGGCAGGCCGCCGGCGGGGGCGACGCCGGCGGTCAGCCGAAGCGGATACGTCAGCGCAGGCGGATGTCAGGCGGAGGTGTCAGCCCAGGCGGATGTGGTGGAGCAGCAGCAGCGCGGCCGCCATGTTCGCGGCGGGCACCTCGCCGCGCGCCACCATGTCCGGGACGGACTTGAGCGGCACCCAGGCGCGCCGGTCGGATTCGAAGTCGTCCTCCGGCGGCCCGACGTACGCGGCTTCCTCCGCCCAGTAGATGTGGTGCCGGGCGTCGGTGAGCCCGTTGGACGGCTCGACGGAGAGCAGATGGCGCAGCGGGCCGGGGCGCCAGCCGGTCTCCTCCTCCATCTCGCGGGCCGCGGCGACCTCGATGTCCTCGCCGTCCTCGACGACGCCGGCCGCCAGCTCCCAGCCCCAGGCGTCGGTGATGAAGCGGTGCCGCCACAGCAGAAGTACCTCGTTGGCCGCGTTGACGACGGTGGCCACGGCCACGGGGCGCAGCCGGATCAGATAGTGGTCCAGGTGGCGGCCGTCGGGGAGTCTGACGTCGGCGAGGTTCACCGAGAACCACCGGTTCTCGTACACGGTCCGCTCCCTGAGGTTCTTCCATCGCACTGTCAGCCACCTTCCGCCGCACAGTTGGCAAGGCTGTCGACGAGGGCGCGGACCGGACTCAGAGAGGCACGCGCAGCGCCCCGTCGATGAGTTCGGCGGCCTCGGCAGTCGCCGCGCTCCCGCTCTCGGCGAGGTGTTCCCGTACGGCGCGGAGCCGGTCGCGTAACCGCCTGGACTCCATACCGCGGGCCCGCTCGGTCATTTCCACCGCCGTGGCCACCGCCCGGTCCGCGTCGCCCTGTCTGAGCGCGATATGGGTGAGCATCGCGAGCCGGTGCACCCGGCCGCGGTCGTGCGCGGGGGTGCCGACCGCGGCGGCGGCGTTCTCCAGGGCGCCGCCGAGGTCGCCCAGGCTCAGCAGCGCCTCCGCGACCTGGACGTTGACCAGGCCGGGCTGGACGTAACCGGTCTCGTCGGGCTCCTGGCCGGGGCGGATCCGGTCGGCGGCGGTCTCGGCGCGCCGGATGCAGGCCAGCGCCCCGGCCCCGTCGCCCAGCCGCGCGTACGCCTTGGCCTGCATGGCGTACAGATCGGAGGCGAGCGCGGGGGTGATATGCGAACCGGACGCGCGCAGCGCCGATTCGGCGAAGGCGACCGCCTGTCGGTACTCCTTCATGAACAGGGACTGGTTGACCAGCAGCGCGATGACATACGCGCCGAGCCCGCGGTCCCCGCTGGCCTTGGCCAGCCGCAGCGCCTGGTGGAAGTAGCGCTGGGCCAGGCCGTGGGCGTCCGAGTCGTAGGCGCAGATACCGGCGATGGCCACCAGGCCGCCGGTCGCCCGGTGCAGCTGGCGGCCGGTGGCGTCGGGGTAGCTGCCGCGCAGCAGCGGCGCGGCCTCGGCGTTGAGGAAGCCCACGACGCGGGCTCTGGTCGCCACGCCTCCGGCCTTGCGATACAGCTGCTCGTAGTGGGCGCGGGCGGCGCGGAGCATGTCGATGTCGGACATGCTGACGCGGGTGAGGCCGCGGCGGGAGACATCCGAGTCCTCCGGCGGGTTCTCCCACTCCCACACCGGGATGACGGCGGGGGTGCCGGTGACCGCGGGGGCGGCCACGATATGGGGCCGCTGCTGCTCGTCGGAGCGCCACAGCGCGGTGGCGCGCTCGACGAAGCCGGACAGCGGGGTGGCGGGGGCGCGCGGGGAGCCGGGGGTGCCGAGGCCGATGTCGTCGAGGGTGAGCGCGCGGTGCAGCCGCTCGCCGAGCACTTCGCAGATGAGGTCGGGCACTTGGCCGCGGGGGCGCTGGCCTTTCAGCCAGCGGGCGACCGCGGTGTGTTCGTACCGCAGCTTCATGCCGCGGGCCCGGCCCGCCTCGTTGATGTGTGCGGCGAGTCCGGCATGGGAGATCCCGGCCTCGTCGAGAACGGAGTCGAGCAGTGTGTTGGGCTCCATGACCCCCTCCTGATGCGCCCGCAGCCGCGTGCCCCGCATGGCCAGCGTAGTGGAGGTCGGTTCGCACGGGGTGTGAACCGACCCGGGGTGTGAACAGGCCCGGCCTCAGCCGGTCTTCATCTCGTTGCGCAGCGCCAGCAGGGCGACGTCGTCGGCGAGTCGGCCGCCGGTGTGCCGCAGCACCGCCGACCGCACCCCGTCGACGACCGCCGCGGGGACGATCGGGCCGGTGCCCGCGGCCTTGACCAGGGCGGGTCCGAGCTCGAAGAAGGTCCCGTGCGCGTCGCGGGCGTCCTCGGCCCCGTCGGTGTGCAGGACGAGCGCCTCGCCGGGCTGCAGCGGGGCGCCGCGGGCGGCGGGGAGGTCGTCGGGCAGCGGGAAGGGGCCGAGCGGGGGCAGCACTTCGCCCAGGTCCAGCCGGCGCGCCCGCACCTCGCCGCCCGGCCCCCGCACCTCGCCGCCAGGCGCCCGCGCCTCGCCGGTCGCGTCCTCGGAGAGCAGATACGGCCAGGGGTGGCCGCAGTTGAGGGCGGTGAGCTCGCCGTCGGGGCCCATTTCGAGCAGGAGTACGGTGACGAACTCCTCCGCGACCGGGGTCCTCGGCTCCTCCCCGGCCGGGGGATCGCCCAGGGCGCGCTCGTGCAGATGGCGCTGAAGCGCGCGGTCCAGGCGGCGCATGACGTCGGTGAGTTCGGGCTCGTCGTAGGCGGCCTCGCGGAAGACGCCGAGCACGGCGGCGACGCTGCCGATGGCGCCGACGCCGTGGCCGCGCGCATCCCCGATGATCAGCCGGACGCCGTGCGCGGTGGCCAGCACCTCGTACAGATCGCCGCCGACCGCGGCGCCCCGGCTGGCCGACAGATAGCCGGCTGCCATCTCGATACCGTCCAGGCGGGCCGGCAGCGGCCGCAGCACCGCGTCCTGCGCGGCGGCGGCCACCGCCCGCAGCTGCTCCAGTTCGCGGACCAGCCGCAGCCTGCGGCCGTTGGTGAGATAGCTGGCGACGACCACGGCGAGGATGGCGCCGCAGCTGACCAGGCTCGCATGTGATTCCTCCACGTCGCCGTCGGGTTCCAGGGTGCTCGGCGGGCCGAGGGCGAACAGCATGCTCGCGCCGCCGAGCAGCAGGATGCATCGGCGGCGGCCGCTGCTGGCGCAGGCGATGGCGGGTGCGGCGGCGAGGAGCGGGACCACTTCGGTGTCGTGCGGGGTCAGCAGCTCCCAGCAGAGGGCGCCGAGCACCCAGAGGCAGGGGATGACCGTGGTGAGGGCCCGTCGGCCCCGTGCACCCGGTACGAACGCACCGCCGACTGCCCATGTCCCGATCATGTGTCGTCCCCCAACGCCGGCCAATGAGGCGGTTGGCCGGGCCCTGGTGGTCGGTGCTGCGCGGGCCGTGCGACCGGAACGATTCTTTCGACAGCTTCTGCCAAAATGAGTAGTCAGACTCCGATTCTCACCTGATCGGGTGAGATGTTCTTCACCGTGTTGCCGAACGCCACGCCGAAGCAGCGACAAACGGTCCCCTCAACGCCGTGGGGGCGCACCCCGTTTACGGGATACGCCCCCACCAGCACTCAGGCGAAACGGCGAAACGCTCAGGCGCCGCGCAGCACCGCCCCGGTGCGCTCGACCGCCGCCGCGACGGCCGCGTCACGGGCCGCCGAGGCCTCCTCGGCCGTCAGCGTGCGGTCGGGGGCGCGGAAGCGGAGTGCGTAGGCCAGGGACTTCTTGCCCTCGCCCAACTGCTCGCCGGTGAAGACGTCGAACAGCCGCAGCGATTCGAGGAGTTCACCCGCGCCGGTCCGCAGCGCCGCCTCGACATCGGCCGAGGCGACCGACGCGTCGACGACGAGCGCGACGTCCTGGGTGGCCACCGGGAAGGTGGACACATGCGGCGCCTGGACCGGGCCAGGGGCCGCCCGCTCCAGGCGGTCGAGCTCGATCTCCATCGCGCAGGTGCGCTCGGGCAGGCCGAGGGCCTTGGTGACCCGGGGGTGCAGCTCACCGGCGTTGCCCACAAGGATCTCCTGGCCGTCGACGACGGCCAGCAGCGCGGCACAGCGGCCGGGGTGCCAGGGGTCCTGCTGGTCCTGGCGGACGATCAGCTCAACGCCCGCCGCACGGGCCACGATCCGCCCCGCCTCGACCGCGTCGGCCCAGCTCACCGCGGTGTCCGTGCCCCACCAGCCGGACTGCTCACGGGCGCCCGCGAGCACCACGGCGGCGCGCCGCGGCTGGCTGGGCAGCGCGGCGTTCAGCTCGGCGATCTCCTCGTCCGACGGACGGTGGTCGACGGGCAGGCTGATCGCCGGGGGCTCGTCGCCGGTGGCGCGGAAGACCAGACCCGTCTCGAACAGCGCGAGGTCGTGCGTCCCGCGGCCGTCGTTGCGCCGCAGCGCGGCGAGCAGCCCCGGCAGCATGGTGGTGCGCAGCGCCGGCTCGGCGTCGGAGAGCGGGTTGACCAGGCGGACCAGGTCGCGCCGCGGATCGTCCGCGGCCAGGCCCAGCTGGTCGAGCACTTCCTCGCCGATGAACGGGTAGTTCAGGGCCTCCACATAGCCGGCGCCGGCCAGCGCCCGGCCGACCCGGCGGTGCAGCCGCTGGCGCTCGGTGAGCCCGCGGCCGGCCGGCGGCTGGGGCAGGGTCGAGGGCAGGTTCTCATAGCCCTCCAGCCGGATGACCTCCTCGGCGAGGTCGTTGGGGTCCCGCAGATCGGGCCGCCAGCTGGGGACGGTCACGGTGAGGGTGTCGGCGCCGTAGACGTCGCAGCCGACCTGCTGGAGCCGGCGCACCACGGTCTCCCGGCCGTAGGCGAGGCCCGCGACCTTGTCCGGGTGGTCGGCGGCCACCGTGATCGTATGGGGCGCGCCGGGCGCGATGATCTCGGTGACGCCCGCCTCGGCAGTGCCGCCCGCCAGCAGCACCAGCAGGTCCACGGTGCGCTGGGCGGCCGCCGAGGCGGCCTCGGGGTCGACGCCGCGCTCGAAGCGCCGGGACGCCTCGGAGGACAGCTTGTGGCGGCGCGCCGTACGGGCGATGGAGACCGCGTCGAAGTGCGCGGCCTCGACGACCACGTCGGTGGTGCCCTGGACGGCGCCGGTCTCGGGGTCGGTCACGGCGTCGGCGATCTCGGTGTTGGCACCGCCCATGACGCCGGCGAGCCCGATCGGGCCGTTGTCGTCGGTGATCACCAGATCCTCGGCGTCCAGGACGCGCTTGGTGCCGTCGAGGGTGGTGAACTTCTCGCCCGGCTCGGCGCGGCGCACGCCGATCGCCCCGCTGACGCGCGACCGGTCGTAGGCGTGCAGCGGCTGCCCGAGCTCGAGCATCACGTAGTTGGTGATGTCGACGGCGAGCGAGACCGGCCGCATCCCGGCCTTCTGCAGCCTGCGCCGCAGCCAGATCGGGGAGTGCGCCTCGGGGTCGAGCCCGGTGACCGTACGCGCGGTGAAGCGGTCGCAGCCGATCCGGTCGGCGACCTGGACCGGGTAGCCGTGCGCGTTGGGCGCGGGCACGTCCAGCAGGGCCGGATCGCGCAGCGGCAGCCCGTACGCGGTGGCGGCCTCGCGGGCGATACCGCGCAGCGACAGGCAGTAGCCGCGGTCCGGGGTGACGGCGATGTCCAGGACCTCGTCGACGAGCTGAAGCAGCTCGATCGCGTCGGTGCCCACCTCGTACTCCGGGGGCAGCACGATGATGCCCTTGTGGTCGTCGGACATGTCCAGCTCGGCGGCCGAGCAGATCATGCCCTCGGAGACCCTGCCGTACGTCTTGCGCGCCGCGATCGCGAAGCCGCCGGGCAGCACCGCGCCGGGCAGGGAGACGACGACCTTGTCGCCGACCGCGAAGTTGGTCGCGCCACAGATGATGTTCTGCGGCTCGCCCGTACCGTTCGCCTGTCCGACGTCGACCTGGCAGTAGCGGATGGGCTTCTTGAAGCCCTCCAGCGTCTCGATCGCCAGCACCCGGCCGACCACCAGGGGGCCCTTGAGCCCGGCGCCGAGCTGCTCGACGGTCTCGACCTCGAGCCCGGCCGAGACGAGTTTGGCCTGCACGTCGCGGCCGGTCTCACCGGCCGGCAGGTCGACGTACTCCCGCAGCCAAGAAAGCGGGACCCGCATCAGATCTCCATCCCGAAGGGCCGGGTGAAGCGCACATCACCCTCGACCATGTCTCGCATGTCTTCCACGTTGTGCCGGAACATCAGCATCCGCTCGATGCCGAACCCGAAGGCGAACCCGCTGTACTTCTCCGGGTCGATGCCACAGGCGATCAGCACCCGCGGGTTGACCATGCCGCAGCCGCCGAGCTCGATCCAGCCCTCGCTCGAGCAGGTGCGGCAGGGCCGGTCGGGGTTGCCGACCGAGGCGCCGCGGCACACATAGCACTGCATGTCCATCTCGGCGGACGGCTCGGTGAACGGGAAGAAGTTCGGCCGCAGCCGGGTGGACATGCCCTCCCCGAACAGCGCCCTGACCATGTGGTCCAGGGTGCCCTTGAGGTCGGCCATGGTCAGGCCCTCGTCGACGGCCAGCAGCTCGACCTGGTGGAAGACCGGGGTGTGGGTGGCGTCCAACTCGTCGGTACGGAACGTCCGGCCGGGGCAGATCACATAGATGGGCGGCTTCCGGTCGAGCATCGACCGGATCTGCACGGGCGAGGTGTGGGTGCGCAGCACCACCCCGGACTCGCCGCCCTCCTGCCCCTTCGCACCCTTCGCGCCCTTCGCGGCCTGTACGAAGAAGGTGTCCTGCATCTCACGGGCCGGGTGGTCCGGCGGGAAGTTGAGCGCGTCGAAGTTGAACCACTCCGCCTCGACCTCGGGCCCCTCGGCGACCTCGTAGCCCATGGCCACGAAGACGTCCTCGATGCGCTCCGAGAGCGTGGTGATGGGGTGGCGGGCGCCGGCCGGGATCCGGTCGTACGGCAGTGTGACGTCCACCGCCTCCTCGACCAGCACCCGGGCGTCCCGCTCCGCTTCCAGCTCCGTCTGCCGGGCCGCCAGCGCCTTGTTCACCGCCCCGCGCGCCTGGCCGACGCGCTTGCCCGCGTCCGCCTTCGCATGCGGCGGCAGCGCGCCGATCTCGCGGTTGGCCAGCGCCAGCGGCGAGCGGTCGCCGGTGTGCGCGACCTTCACCTCGCGCAGCGCCTCGAGATCACCGGCCGCGGCGACGGCGGCAAGCGCCTCGTCCCGCATCCGGGCGACCTCTTCTGGTTTCAATGCCTCGACCTCGACAGGGTCGTACGACTTATTCGGTGCCGACATCTCTTCCCGTGCTTCCGATTGGCTGGGCGCGGCCCGCCTCGACCACTGGTGCGCCAAAGGTGCCAAAAGCCGAGTCTAAAGGGCGCTGGACCGCGCTGTTCCGGGGGACGCCCCGGGCCCCGGTCGAGTGTGGGCCCGTGGGCTCCTCAGGCCAGGTAGGCCGGGGTACCCACGGGCAGGGTAAATCGGAACTCCGCGCCGCCGCCGTGGGCCCGGCCGACGGTGATCGTCCCGCCGTGTGCCTCGACGATGCCCTTGACGATGTACAGGCCCAGGCCGGTGCCGCCGCGCTTGCTGCCCCGCCAGAAGCGGGTGAAGACGCGGCTCATCGACTCCTCCGGGATACCGGGGCCCTCATCGCTCACGGTGACGGCGGTCCTTTCGACAGCGGGGCCTTCCGCGGCCGGCTTGACCGGCTCGGGGGCCACCTCAATGGTGACGGTTCCCTCGCCGTGGCGCACCGCGTTTTCCAGGAGGTTCCCCAGCACCTGGTCGACCTTGTCCGGATCGGCCCACAGGCCCGGCAGTGGCTCCCTGACCTTGATGAGAAAGCGCTCGGAGGAGTGACCCGAGGCGGTCAGCGCCTGGACGTGGCGCCGGACCGCGGCCGCGATGTCGACCGGCTGGCGGCGCACCTCAAGACGGCCGGAGTCGATCCGCGATATGTCGAGAAGCTCGGCGATCAGGCGGGTGACGCGGTTGGCGTCGGCGTCGACGGTCTCCAGCATCAGCCGCTTCTGGTCGTCGGTGAAGCGCTCCCATTTCGCCAGCAGCGTCGCCGTGAACCCTTTCACCGAGGTCAGCGGGGAGCGCAGCTCATGGGCGACGGTGGCGATCAGCTCGGCGTGGCTGCGCTCGGTGCGGCGGCGCGCCTCGGTGCCGCGCAGCGAGACCACGACCCGGCGCACCGGCCCCATCGGCCGCTCGCGCACATACCGGGCGGAGACCAGCACCTCACGGCCGCCGGGCAGCAGGAGGTTCCGCTCGGGCTGGCCGACGCGGGTGGCCAGGCCCCCGTACGGATCGGTCAGCGCCCACCAGCGGCGCCCCTCCAGGTCCTCTAACGGGAGCGCGCGCTCCAGCTTCCGCCCCAGGGCGTCGGCCTGGCGGGTCGCGGTGATCCGGGCCGCCGCGGCGTTGAAGCAGGTGACGCGGCCGGTCTCATCGGCGATGACCAGGCCGTCGGGCAGGTCGTCCGGGTGCACGCCGAGGCCCGCCGTGGCCTCGCCCGGCTCCCACCGCGCATACTCGGCGGGCAGGCGCGCTCCAGGCGCACACGTATCACTCGACCTGGCGCCGGAGGTCCTGACGTCCATCCCCGCACCCCCTCCGCTCGCGGCCGGACGCCCCCTTTGACGACAGACCCTGGGCCCCCAGAGGGGGCAACCCTACTAGGTCGATGTGACGGAGCGGCACCCTCCGGGAGCGCGCTGCGCACGAGCGGAGGCGTAGAGGCACACAGCGGCGGCCGTGGCGAGGTTGAGGCTCTCGGCCCTGCCGTGGATCGGAACGCGCACCACGTCGTCCGCGAGTGCGCGGGTCGGCTCCGGCAGCCCCCACGCCTCGTTGCCGAAGATCCAGGCGGTGGGCGCGCCGAGGACCCCCTCGTCGAGCTCGGTGTCCAGGTCCCGCTCCCCCGCCCCGTCGGCGGCCACCACCCGCGCCCCGGCCTCCCGCAGCCCGCTCACGGCTCGCTCCACGGGCACGCCGACGGCGACGGGCAGATGGAACAGGGAGCCCACGGAGGCCCGTACGGACTTGGGGTTGTACAGGTCGACGGAGGCGTCGGTGAGCACCACGGCGTCCGCCCCGGCGGCGTCCGCGCAGCGCAGCACGGTGCCGGCGTTACCGGGGTCGCGGACGTGCGCCAGCACCGCGACCAGCCGGGGGCGGGCGCGCAGTATCTCCTCGAACGGCGTGTCCAGGAAGCGGCACAGCCCGACGATGCCCTGCGGGGTGACGGTGTCCGACATCTCGGCGACGACCTCGTCGGTCGCGGTGAGCACGGGGGCGCCCGCGGCACGGGCGGCGGCGACGATGTCCGCGTGGCGCGCGGCGGCCTCCGGGGTCACGTACACCTCCACGAGGTGCGCCATCGCCTCCCGGACGGCCTGCGGACCCTCGACGAGGAACCTGCGCTCCTTGCCGCGGAAGCTGCGCTTGGCGAGCCGTCTCGCCGCGGTGACGCGCGGCGATTTGAGGGAGGTCAGCTCGGGGGTCGCCATGGGGAGTGTGCTCTCAGTTCTGTTGTCCGGTGCCTACCGACACGCACGGACCCGCAGGTGACAGGTCACCTGCGGGTCCGTAGCCGTACAGCTCAGCGCAGCGACTACGCGGCCTTCGGCGCGTTCACATCGCTCGGCAGCGCCTTCTGCGCGGCCTCGACCAGCGCGGCGAAGGCGTTCGCGTCGTTGACCGCCAGGTCGGCCAGGATCTTGCGGTCCACCTCGATGTTGGCGGCCTTCAGACCCTGGATGAAGCGGTTGTACGTGATGCCGTTGGCGCGGGCAGCGGCGTTGATCCGCTGGATCCACAGCTGCCGGAAGTCGCCCTTGCGCTTCTTGCGGTCGTTGTAGTTGTAGACCAGGGAGTGGGTGACCTGCTCCTTGGCCTTGCGGTACAGGCGGGAGCGCTGGCCCCGGTAACCGCTGGCCTGCTCGAGGATCGCCCGGCGCTTCTTGTGGGCGTTGACTGCCCGCTTGACGCGTGCCACTTGTTTGACTCCTTGTACGGGGCCGCGGCTGACTCACGCGGCCCGGAAACGAATAGGTCCCGGTCGGCTCGGTGCGCGCCCCGCCGTAGCGGGGCGTGGCATCACTTGCCGAGAAGCTTCTTGATCTTCTTGGCGTCGGCCGGGGCCATCTCGGTCTTGCCGGCCAGGCGGCGCGTCAACGTGGACGGCTTGTGCTCGAGAAGGTGGCGGCGACCGGCGCGCTGGCGCATCACCTTGCCGGAGCCGGTGAGCTTGAAACGCTTGCTGGCACCACTGTGCGTCTTGTTCTTCGGCATGTCGCCGTTCTCTCCTCGTCGGGACGCCGTCCGGCCGCTGTGGACACGGTGAAGCGTCGGGATGTTTCGGGTTGTGTCCGGGGCGCGGGGCCCCGGGGTGAGGCTCGCGCCTCGAATCACGCCTCGGCGGGCTCCTCGGCGGGCTCCTCCGCGGGCTCCTCCGCGTGGCTGTGGCCCTGACGCTCCGCCTTGCGGGCGGCCTGCGCCTCGCGGGCTTCGGCCATCGCCTCGGTCTTCTTCTTGTGCGGACCGAGAACCATGATCATGTTTCGGCCGTCCTGCTTCGGGTTGGACTCCACGAAGCCCAGCTCCTGAACGTCCTCGGCCAGCCGCTGCAGCAGCCGGTAGCCGAGTTCGGGCCGGGACTGCTCACGGCCGCGGAACATGATCGTGATCTTGACCTTGTCGCCCTGCTTGAGGAACCGGACGACGTGACCCTTCTTGGTGTCATAGTCGTGCGGGTCGATCTTCGGCCGGAGCTTCATCTCCTTGATGACCGTGTGCGCCTGGTTCTTGCGCGCCTCACGGGCCTTCATGGCCGACTCGTACTTGAACTTTCCGTAGTCCATGAGCTTGCAGACCGGCGGGCGTGCGGTCGCCGCCACCTCGACGAGGTCGAGGTCGTACTCCTGCGCAAGCTCCAGGGCCTTGGCAAGCGGCACGATGCCGACCTGCTCGCCACTGGGACCGACGAGTCGCACCTCGGGGACGCGAATCCGGTCGTTGATGCGGGGCTCGGCGCTGATGGGGCCTCCTCGGTTGCACCACGCGACCGTCTGGCGGACTGCCGCGTAACGTCTGTTCTTGTCGGACCACCGCGCCGTAGACGTGAAAAACGCCCCGGACGGTACGCAGGCGGGGCTCCTCATAGACCGGGAGCACCGCCGCGACATCACCGCGGGGCGCAGCCTGACCGATGACCTGCCGACCGGGGGTCGGTTCAGGTGGGAGTTCGGAGCCTCCACTTGCGGGCCGGACACACCAGTGACCGGCCGGTCGTTTCCCTACGATACCAGGACTGGCCGAGAATGTTCACCAGGGAGGATGCTCACCGCCCGCCCCGCCGCCCGCGCCCGCGCCCCGCCCCGCGGTACGGGCCCGCGGCGCGCCGCCTAGGCTGGGTCTCACCATCCACCAGGAAGTGAGCCTCGAGCACCATGAGCGACGCCAACGCCGGTCAGCCCGCACCCGCGCCCGACTTCGATCAGATGACCCGCGACATCGCGGACGTACCCGCGGTCGAGGTGATCACGACGGTCGCGGTGCACCTGATGAGCGCGGCGGCGGTCAACCTGGGGCTGGCCGAGGAAGGTCCGCAGCACAAGGACCTGGACGAGGCACGGAAGCTGATCAACGCGCTGGCCGGGCTGGTCACGGCCGGCGCCACGGAGATCAGCTCCTTCCACGCCGCGCCGCTGCGCGATGGCCTGAAGTCGCTGCAGCTGGCCTTCCGCGAGGCGTCGGTGGTGCCGGACGAGCCCGGGCAGGGGCCGGGCGAGAAGTTCACCGGGCCGGTCTTCGGGAGCTGAGCGACGCCGAGCGGGGCCGAGCGACGCCGAGCGGGCCGCGCGCTTCCCGCCTCCCACTCTGCCGGCGGCGGGCGGCTTACGCGGCCTCCGGCCCCTTGGCCTCCGGTTCGCCCGTCGCGGGGCCCCTGCCGCCGAGCCGTCTGCCCCAGAGCGTATGCGGCCGGGTGCCGGTCACCTGCTCCTCCTCGACGACCGGCTGCCCGGGGTGGGTGAGCATATGCAGACCCGCCGCCAACACCCCGCCGATCATCGGCGCGATCAGGAACAGCCACAGCTGCGAGAGCGCCCCGCCACCCGCGAACAGCGCCGGGCCGAGGCTGCGCGCCGGGTTCACGGAGGTCCACGTCAGCGGGATGCCGACCAGGTTGACCGCCGTGAGGGCCAGGCCCACCGGCAGCGGCTCCGTGCCGACCAGGGCGACCTTGCTGGTCACCGTGAGGAAGATGAAGACCAGCAGGAACGTCAGCAGCACCTCGGCGAGGAAGGCCCCGCCGCCGCCGATGCCCACGGGCGACCGGCCCCCGTAGCCATTGCTGCCGAACGCGTCGCTGGTCACCAGCCTCGGCACCTGCTTGGCCAGCAGGAAGAGCACCGCCGCGCCCACGATCCCGCCGACCAGCTGCGCCACCCAGTACTCGACGGCCGTACGGATGTCGATGCGCTTGGCCAGCAGCACGCCCAGGGTGACCGCCGGATTGACATGGCAGCCGGAGATACGGCCGAAGGCGTAAGCGATCGCGATCAACGTGAAGCCGAAGGCGAACGAGATGCCGACGGCGTTGATGTAGTCGCCCGCGAGGACCAGGGAACCGACACCGAAGAAGACCAGCAGCGCGGTTCCGACGAATTCGGCCACGACCGTTCTCGTGTCCGTCGTTCGCATCTCCGCTGTATCCGCCGTACTCGTAACCATTGGCGCGCTCCTCGATCGGATCGCCAGTTGTCGTCCTTGCATTGTGGGACGAAAGAGGAGATTTCGCCTGTCGGAGATCGCGGAGGTACGGGGCGTCTACAGGGCAGTCGCAGGGCTCAGCGGCTGAACAGGGGCTCCCCCGGCACCGGCGTCCCCGGCGGCAGCAGCGCCAGGTCAAGACCGCGCACCAGCCGGGCCCGCAGCGTCTCGTCCGCAGCCAGGGCCTCCGCGATCCGCCGTACCGCCTCCGGCGCGGGAACGCCCGGGTCCAGGGCGAGCGCGAGGATCCCGTCCGAATCCGCGGCGGGCGTCAGATGGGCGCGCAGCACACCGGGCTCGGCGGCGAGCACCGTACGCAGCGCCTCCGCGACCGCCGGGTCGGCGAGCGGATCGGCGCTGGTCCGGCCCTCGGCGAGGGCGAGCAGGGCGGGCCCGGTCAGCTGGTACGGCACCGGCCCGGCCAGATCGAGCACCACGGTGTCCGCCTTCTCGTGCGCGGCGGCCTCCAGCGCCTGGCGCAGCGGTACGGCCACCGGGCGGGCGTCGGCGCGCCAGCGGGCCAGCGTCTCCAGGGAGGTGAAGGCGGGCAGGGCGCGCCGGCCGTCGGGCGCCTGAAGCGTGGGCACCGCCATATCGCTGGTCTTCTCCCGGCGCAGTCCATCCGGGCCCTCCTCGACCTCGCCGAGCAGGGCGACCACCGGCACCAGCAGCCGCGCCCCGGTGAGCGCGCCGAGCACTTCGGGCTCGGCGGAGGGGTCGTCGGCCCAGGCGGCGAGCGCCGCGGTCAGGCGAGGGTCGGCGGAGCCGTCGTCGCCGGAAAAGCCGGGGTCGGGGATGTTCTTGAGCGCCACCCGATGAGGGTATCGGGGGCCGCCGAAATCATTACTCACGGGCTCTTAACCTGCCTCTCATCTGGGAAGCAGACCCTGTGCCTAGCGTCGCCCGTCATGGAATCCGGGACTCCAGGGGAAAGAGACAGCGGCGGCGCACACCGTTCCGCCACGCGCCGCCCCGCTCTGTACGCGGCCGTCACGGCGGTGGCACTGTTGATCGGTGCGGTCGCCGTCGGGACGCATGTACGGCCTCAGGACCGGCCGCGGAATGCCGCCCCGCGCGCCACGACCACCCCGGCCGCCGCCTCGCCGTCGGCCACGGCGAGTGGCGGCGGGACCAGGGGAGGAAGCGGCATGGAGCGAGTGGGCAGGCAGAAGACGCAGACGCAGGCACCGGCATCGTCGTCACCTCCGCCGTCGGCCGCCGCGCTGACCGCGGCCCTGACCGACGCGCTGGACGCCGTGGCGGACGGCACCGACGGACAGTTCTCGGCCGCGGTCCTGGACACCGGCTCGGCGGCGGGCGCGGTGTACGGCGACGGCGCGTACGACGCCGCGAGCATCGTGAAGGTGGACATCCTCGCCGCGCTGCTGCTCCAGGCCCAGGACGCGGGGCGGCAGCTCACGGCCCAGGAGCGCTCGTACGCCACCGTGATGATCCAGAAGAGCGACAACGACGCGGCGACCGCGCTGTGGCAGGAGATCGGCGGCGCGGCGGGCCTCGACGCCGCCAACAAGCGGCTCGGGCTGACCGAGACACACGGCGGCCAGTCGGGGCGGTGGGGGCTCACCCAGACCACCGCCGCCGATCAGCTCACGCTGCTGCGGGCGGTCTTCGCGACCGGCGCGGAGGGCGGCAAGGCGGTGCTCAGCGAGGTGTCCCGGGCGTATATCCAGCAGCTCATGGGGCAGATAGCCGAGGATCAGGCCTGGGGCGTCTCGGCCGCCGCCGACGACGCGGCCGGCACCCGGCTCAAGAACGGCTGGCTGCCGCGCAGCGCCACCGGACTGTGGGTCGTCAACAGCATCGGCCGGGTCACGGCGCAGGGCCGTACGTATCTTGTGGCCGTGCTCTCCAGCGGGCACAAGGACATGGACAGCGGTGTCGCGCTCGTGGAGTCCGCGGCCCGCGCGGCCGTGGGCGTTTTTTAAAGTGTTGTAGGGATTTGCAGGACTTGGAACCTCAGTTGCCGGGCCGCCGACCCACGCCCCGCCGCCACCGGGCGAACCCCGCCCCCGGACCCCGCAGCGGCCCCGACCCGCGCCACAGCGCCACCGCGGCGGCCAGCAGGCCCGCCCCGGCCACTCCGGCGGTGAGCGCGAGGCGGTTCGGGCCGCCCTCGTCGCTCTCCGTACGGGCGTGGTCCGGGCCCGAGCCGAAGTAGCGCTGGGGAGAGGCCCCCACGGCCGGCCGCTGCGCCTGGGGCTTGAGCTTCGCCCCCGCCTTGATCGCCGCCGCGGGGTCCACCAGGCCCGCGCCGAGATCGTCGTTGCGGCCGCCCTTGGGGCGGTCCTGGGCGGTGTCGATGAGCAGCTGTCTGATCTGCCGGGGGCTCAGCTCGGGGTGGGCGGCGCGGACGAGTGCGGCCGAGCCCGAGACGAACGCGGCGGCGGCGCTGGTCCCCCAGCCCTCGTAGTAGCGCCGGTCGGGGTCGGCGATGACCACGTCGTCGCCGGGCGCGCAGACCGCGGCGTACCAGCGGCGGGTGGAGAAGACGGCGCGCAAGCCGTAACGGTCCACGGCGGTCACCGCGATCACCCCGGGGTACGCGGCCGGATAGGAGGCCCGGTCGCCGTCCTCGCCGCCGTTGCCCGCCGAGGCCACCACGACCACACCCTTGCGCAGCGCGTACTGCACGGCGGCGTCCTCGGCGGGCTCGGGGTGCGCGGACTTGCTGTCGTCGCCCAGCGACAGGTTGATCACGTCGGCGCCGTGGTCGACCGCCCAGCGGATCCCGTTCGCCAGCGCGCCGCCGCGCTGCGTACGGGCCTTCTTACGGGCCGGGTCGTCCTCCTCCAGGATCACGCGTACCGGCAGGATCTTGGCCTCGGGGGCCACGCCCTTCACGCCGTCGCTGCCGGAGGCGCCGTGTCCATGCCCCGCGATGATCCCGGCCATGGCGGTCCCGTGCCGGGCCCAGGCGCGGTCGCCGCGCCCGGCTCCGAAGCCGACCATGTCCTTGCCCGTGAGGACCTGGCCCGCGAGGTCCGGGTGCTGGTCGTCCACGCCGGTGTCGAGCACCGCGACCGTCACGCCCGCGCCCTTGGTCGTCTGCCAGGCGGTCGGCACGTGAATGGCGTCCAGCGCCCACTCCCGCGCCTGTATCGCGTCCGCCCGGGCGGACACGGCGGGCAGCAGCGCCAGCCCGGCCGCGGCCAGCCCCGCGCCCACGGCCCGGCCCAGCCGCCGCCGGCGGGTCATCGGGGGACCTCCGTCATCGCAGGACCTCCGTCATCGCGGGTCCTCCGTCTTGGACAGGGCGCGGCGGAAGGCGCGCTCGATCTCGTCGGCGATGCCGCGCGCGTCGTGGCCGAGGCCCGACTGGGCCGGGGCCGTCGTCGCGCCGCCGCGGGTGGCCTCGCCGGCCGGCTGCGGGTCGGTGACCTTACGGCCGTCGGCGAAGCCGGACACGGTGTACACGACGGCCGGGGCGTCGGGCAGGATCCGGATCCGCCAGCTGCCGCGCTGGGCATCGCCGAAACCGGCGGCGGCGGTGCCCTTCGCCGCGTACGGGCGGGGCATGAGGTCGGCGCGCTCGCCCAGCCCCTCGGCCTGGAACCGCTCGCTGAGCTTGCGCATGGTCCCCGACCCGGACTTCGTCACCAGCAGGCCGACGGTGGTCACACCGGTGCTGGTGGCGTCCGTATAGGTGGCGCGCAGCAGCCGCTTGCAGCCGACCGGGGCCAGGGCCTTCTCGAGCAGCGGGTCGAAGGCACCGCCGCAACTGCTGTCCGGCGCGACCGCGATCCGCGTCCAGTCGCGGTCGGCGCCGCCGGGACCGGCCCCGCGCAGGGTGCGGGGGAAGAGCTCGTCGACGGGGACGCTGTGCCAGGCGCTGCGGGCCCGTGCGTAGCTGTCGCCGTCGGCCTGCCGGGACCCGGAGTCGCCGGTCAGCCAGGATCCGGCCGCCGCGCCGCCGAGCAGCCCGAGGCCGAGGACGAGACTGGCGGCGGCGGCCGCGACCCTGCCGCGAGTGCGGCGGCCGGGGCGGCGCCATGGGCCGAAGGCGGCCGGCCGGGGGGCGAAGGGGGGCGCGGCGGGCGCGGGTGCGGAGGTGGGGCGTGGGGGGAGGCCGGTGGGGCGCGGCGGGCTGTCGGCCGACCGCGCCCGCGGTATGCCCGTGCCGCTGCCCGCGGCTGTGTTCCCGCCCGTGTTCCCGCTCGTACTCGCGCCTGCGTTTCCGCCCCGGTTCGGGCGCGGGGTGCGCAGCGGTACGCCCAGGATCGGGGTGTCCGGGTCGCCCAGCGGCCCGGCTCCGGGGGTGGCGCCCGGCGGGGGCGCGGGGTGCGGAGGGTGGGCGGGGCGGGGTGGTGGGATGCGGTGTGGGCTGCGTGCCTGTTCCGCTTCGGTGCTCACCTGCACCCCTCTCGCACCCTCGAAAGACTTCGAAAGACGTGTTGTGTGCGCGACACTCTACGGTGCGCCGGGCGCCATTCGCACCGGTCGCCCTCTACCCGGTGGTAACGGCCGTCTGGCAAGCTTCGGCCATGTCCGCACTCCCCGCTGATCTCCCTGCCGAGCGTGCCCGTTACGACCGGGCCACCGCTCATCTCGAGGCACCGCTGGCGATCGTCGATCTGCGGGCCTTCGACGCCAACGCCCGGGATCTGGTGCGGCGGGCGCACGGCAAGCCGATCCGGGTGGCGAGCAAGTCGGTGCGGTGCCGCGCGCTGCTCGACCGGGCGCTGGCCAAGGACGGCTTCGCGGGCATCATGAGCTTCACGCTCGCGGAGTCGCTGTGGCTGGCGCGCGAGGGGTACGAGGATGTCCTGCTCGCCTATCCGTCAACCGACCGGGACGGGTTCGCCGCGCTGACCGGCGATCCCAAACTCGCCGCCGCCGTGACGGTGATGGTGGACGATATGAGCCACCTCGACCTGATCGAGAGCGTGCGCTCCGGGACCGAAGAGGTCCGGGTCTGCCTGGAGTTGGACACCTCGCTGCGGCTGCTGGGCGGCCGGGTACGGATCGGCGCGCTGCGCTCGCCGCTGCGCGACCCGGCCCGGCTGGCCGAACTGGCGGAGGCGATCCAGCGCCGCCCGGGGTTCCGCGTCGTCGGGCTGATGGGGTACGAGGGGCATGTGGCGGGCGTGGGCGACGCGCTGGCCGGGCGCCCGCTGCGGTCCCGCGCCATCCGGCTGATGCAGTCCGCCGCGCGCCGTGAGCTGGCCGAGCGGCGCGCGGCCGTGGTGCGCGCCGTTCGGGCGGTGGCGGATCTGGAGTTCGTGAACGGAGGCGGCACGGGCAGCGTGCAGCACACCGCCGCCGAGGGCGCGGTGACGGAGATCGCCGCCGGATCCGGGCTCTACCAGCCCCGGCTGTTCGACAACTACACCTCCTTCCGCGGCCGCCCCGCGGCCCTCTTCGCCCAGCCGGTGGTGCGCCGGCCGGGCGTGGGCGTGGTGACGGTGCTCGGCGGCGGCTACCCGGCCTCGGGCGCGGCGGGCCGGGACCGGCTGCCGGTGCCGTATCTGCCGGAGGGGCTGGCCTACGACCCGATGGAGGGGCCGGGCGAGGTGCAGACCCCACTGCTGGGGACGCCCGCCGACGATCTGCTGATCGGCGACAAGGTGTGGTTCCGGCACGCCAAGGCCGGGGAGCTGTGCGAGCGCTTCGAGATGCTGCACCTGGTCGACGGGGACCGGGTGGTGGACACGGTGCCCACGTACCGGGGCGAGGGCCGCACCTACCTGTGACGGTGGATGCCCGGATGCCCCGGACGGGGACCGGGGTCAGACGGACTCGCCGTTGCCGCTGTCGCCCAGCGCCCTGATGCCCTTGACGATCTTGTCCATGTCGGACAGCGGCGGTGCCTTGTCGCTGACGTCGAATCCGAAGCGCACCAGGACCATGGTGTCGGGCAGGAGAGGTGAGGGGAAGGCGACGGTCTGGACGTAGCCGTCCTCGCCCTTCTTCGTGATCACCTTCCAGCGCACCAGGTAGCCCTTCTGCCCGGCGACCGTGACCGCCTCGGACTTGAGCTGCTTGTGCGAGGTGATCCCGCCGTACGACTCCTTGCCGTTCTGCGGGTTCTTGCCGTAGGAGCTCTCCGCGGCCTGCTTGATGTCCTCCTTGGCGATGCCCTCCGCGGACTTGGCCTTGAACCCCGTGGCCGGCATGGAGAAGACTCCGCCGCGCAGGCAGTTGCTCTTCGCGTCGTTCGGGCAGGGATAGGTGTCCTCTGTGGTGACGCCCGCACCGCCCGCGCTGCTGCGGCCTTCCTTCCAGCCGTCCAGGACCGGCAGGCTGATGCCGTTCAGGGCGTCCTCGGCGATGCTCGGATCGTCGGAGGGCGCGGGGGCGGTGGGGGTGTCGGTGGGGCCGCCCGGGCCCCCTCCGTCGTCGCCGCCGGAGGCGCCCCCGTTGCTGTTCCAGCCGTTGTCCCCGCCGCTGCTGCCGTCCGGGGCGGGCGCGGATGTGGTGGCGGTCGGCCCGGGCTTGGCCCCACCGCGGTCGTCGGACCCTCCGTCGTCGTCGCCCAGCAGCGCGATGCCGCCCACGATGGCGGCGGCCACGACGGCCGCCACCACGACGGCCGCCGCGATCTTCGGGCCGCGGCCCCGCGCGGAGGTGCCGGTCTCTCCCGGCGTATAGACGGGCACGGGCGGGCCGAACGTCTGGCTCGTCGGTCCCGGGGCCTCCCGGGTGTGCTCGGTCCAGCCGAACCCGTCCCACCAGCGTTCGGGGGCGGGGCCGAGGCCGGTGTAGCCGGGGTCCGGGTACCAGCCCGGGGGTGTCGTCATGCTCACGCCGTCACCCTATGGCCACGCGTCCACTCCGTACACCGGACCGTCCCAACCCCTGCGCGCTCACACCGGGGTGACATACGCCCCCGCGATGCCACCGTCGACCAGGAACTCCGCGGCGTTGACGAACGAGGAGTCGTCGCTGGCGAGGAACGCGACCGCGGCGGCGATCTCCTCCGGTTCGGCGAAGCGCCCCACCGGGATGTGCACCAGGCGGCGCGCGGCGCGCTCGGGGTCCTTGGCGAACAGCTCCTTCAGCAGCGGGGTGTTGACCGGGCCGGGGCACAGCGCGTTGACCCGGATGCCCTCGCGGGCGAACTGCACGCCCAGCTCGCGCGACATCGCCAGCACCCCGCCCTTCGACGCCGTGTAGCTGATCTGCGAGGTCGCGGCGCCCATGACGGCCACGAAGGAGGCCGTGTTGATGATCGACCCCTTGCCCTGCCGCTGCATATAGGGCAGCGCGGCCTTGCAGCACAGATAGACGGAGGTGAGGTTGACCTCCTGGACCCGCTTCCAGGCGTCCAGGCCGGTGGTGAGGATCGAGTCGTCGTCGGGCGGCGAGATGCCCGCGTTGTTGAAGGCCACGTCGACCGAGCCGTAGGTGTCGTACGCGGTCTTGAACAGCGCCTCGACCTGCTCGGGGTCGGTGACGTCCACCCGGACGTACAGCCCGCCGACCTCGTCGGCCGCGGCCTTGCCCGCGCTCTCGTCGATGTCGGCGCAGACGACCCGCGCGCCCTCGGAGGCCAGACGGCGCGCGGTGGCCAGGCCGATACCGCTGCCCGCCCCGGTGACGACGACGGTACGGCCCACCAGGCGGCGGCAGACCGGGGCCTCGGGGGGCTCGGAGGTGTTCGGGCTGTCGGTCACGTCACTGCTCCTCGGTGCTGATGAAGACGTTCTTGGTCTCGGTGAAGGCCGCCAGCGCGCCGGGCCCCAGCTCCCGCCCGAGGCCGGACTGCTTGTAGCCCCCGAACGGGGTCCAGTAACGCACGCTGCTGTGCGAGTTGACGGACAGGTTCCCGGCGGCGACGGCCCGCGAGACGCGTACGGCGCGGCCCACGTCGCGGGTCCAGATGGAGCCGGACAGGCCGTAGTCGGTCGCGTTGGCCAGCCGTACGGCGTCGGCCTCGTCCTCGAAGGGCAGGACCACGGCGACCGGTCCGAAGATCTCCTCGACGGCGGCGCGGTGGGTGGGCCCGACGCCCTCCAGAACGGTGGCCGGGTACCAGAAGCCCTTGCCCGCCGGGGCCTCGCCGCGGATCGCGACGCGCGCGTCCTCGGCGACGTAGGACCGTACGCGCTCGCGCTGCGCGGCGGAGATCAGCGGGCCCATGGCGGTGCCGGGTTCGGCCGGGTCGCCCACCACGACGGAGCGCACGGCGGGCTCCAGCAGCTCCATGAACCGGTCGTAGACGGCGCGCTGGACCAGGATGCGGCTGCGGGCGCAGCAGTCCTGGCCGGTGTTGTCCAGGAAGGAGCCGGGGGCCGAGCGCGCGGCCAGCTCGATATCGGCGTCGGCGAAGACGATGTTGGGGCTCTTGCCGCCGAGTTCAAGGGTCACGCGCTTCACGTTCGCAGCGCATTTGGCCATGATCCGCTTGCCGACGGCCGTCGACCCGGTGAAGACCACCTTGGCGACGCGCGGGTGCTCGACCAGCGCCTCGCCCGCGACCGGCCCGGCGCCGGGCAGCACCTGGAAGAGCCCGTCGGGGAGCCCCGCCTCGGTGGCGATGTCGGCCAGCCTGAGCGCGGTCAGCGGGGTGGTCTCGGCGGGCTTGAGGAGGACGGCGTTGCCGGCCGCGAGGGCGGGGGCGGTGCCCCAGGCGGCGATCGGCATGGGGAAGTTCCACGGCGCGATGACGGCGACGACGCCGAGCGGCTCCTGGAAGGTGATGTTCAGGCCGCCCGGTACGGGGATCTGGCTCCCGGCGAGCCGTTCCACTCCCCCGGCCGCGTACTCCAGCAGATCGCGGACGTTGCCCGCCTCCCAGCGGGCGTTGCCGAGGGGGTGTCCGGCCTCGCGGACCTCCAGCTGGGCCAGCTCCTCGAGGTGGTCGTCCACGGCGGCGGCGAAGCGGCGCAGCAGCCGCGCGCGGTCGCCGGGCGCCAGGGCGGCCCAGCCGGTCTGGGCGCGGGCGGCCCGGGTGACGGCGGCGTCGATGTCGGCGGGCGTGGCGGCGGGGACGGTGGCGATGACTTCTTCGGTCGCCGGGTTGAGTACCTGGTGTTCGTGCGGGTGCTCGTTGCTCACGTGCGGGTGCTCGTTGCTCACGTGGTGGTTCCTCACATGCGCTCGAAGGACCGGAAGCGCTCCCAGTCCGTGACGGCGGTGTCGTATGCCTCCTGCTCGACACGCGCCATGT
Source organism: Streptomyces sp. NPDC000941 (assembly GCF_053599555.1). Classification (NCBI taxonomy): domain Bacteria; kingdom Bacillati; phylum Actinomycetota; class Actinomycetes; order Kitasatosporales; family Streptomycetaceae; genus Streptomyces; species Streptomyces sp. NPDC000941. The sequence continues at coordinate 28,344 of NZ_JBSFMM010000004.1, read as the reverse complement.
TGAGGTAGTGCTCGACGACCTCCTCGCCGAAGGCGGCCCGCGCTATGGGGCTGGTCCGCCACAGCTCGGCGGCGTCGCGCAGGGTGGCCGGGACGTGTTCGGCGTCGCCGTTGTAGGCGTTGCCGGTGCACACCTCGGGGAGCTCCAGCTCCTCCTCGATCCCGTAAAGACCGGCCGCGACCATGCCCGCGACGGCGAGGTAGGGGTTGACGTCGCCGCCCGGGAGGCGGTTCTCCAGGCGGTGGGAGGGGCCGTGGCCGATGATGCGCAGCGCGCAGGTGCGGTTGTCCGGGCCCCAGGCGACGGCGGTGGGCGCGAAGGAGCCGGGGCGGAAGCGCTTGTAGGAGTTGATGTTCGGCGCGTAGAGGAGGGTGAAATCGCGCATCGCGGCCAGCTGCCCGGCGAGGAAGTGGCGCATCGTCTTGGACATGCCGTACGGACCGTCGCCGTCGGCGAGCACGGGCGCCCCCGACTCGTCGCGCAGCGAGAGGTGGATATGGCAGGAGTTGCCCTCGCGCTCGTCGTACTTGGCCATGAAGGTCAGCGCCACGCCCTCCTGGGCGGCGATCTCCTTGGCGCCGGTCTTGTAGATGGCGTGCTGGTCGCAGGTGGTCAGGGCGTCGTCGTAGCGGAAGGCGATCTCGTGCTGGCCGAAGTTGCACTCGCCCTTGGCCGACTCGACGGTCATCCCGGCCGCGCCCATCTCGTTGCGGATGCGGCGCAGCAGGGGCTCGACGCGGCCGGTGCCGAGGACGGAGTAGTCGACGTTGTACTGGTTGGCGGGGGTCAGCCCGCGGTAGCCGGCGCCCCAGGCCTGCTCGTAGGTGTCCTTGAAGACCATGAACTCCAGCTCGGTGCCCGCGTACGCGGTCCAGCCGCGCTCGGCGAGCCGGTCCAGCTGGCGGCGCAGGATCTGGCGCGGGGAGGCGAGCACGGGCGAGCCGTCGTGCCAGGCCAGGTCGGCGGTGATGAGCGCGGTGCCGGGGTTCCAGGGGGTGCGGCGCAGGGTGGCGGTGTCACCATGCATGGCGAAGTCGCCGTAGCCGCGCTCCCAGGAGGACATGGCGTAGCCGTCGACGGTGTTCATATCGGCGTCTACGGCGAGGAGGTAGTTGCACCCTTCGGTGCCGTGCTCCAGGACCTCGTCGAGGAAGAACCGGGCGGCGAACCGCTTGCCCTGGAGCCTGCCCTGCATATCGGTGAAGGCGAGGACGACGGTGTCGATCTCTCCCGCGTCGACGAGCGTGGTCAACTCGTCGACGGAGAGCGGGGGCGTGCGGTCAGCCACGGTGAAGCCTCCTGTCGGTACGACTGGGTACGTCTCGGTGCGCCCGGAGCCATAAGGTATTCGGGTAGACCATTGATTGGGAAGTAGGTGCGGAAAGTTCCATGAACGGCGGCGGAAGCGGCACGGGGGCCACGGGCGGCACTGTGGGCGACCGGCTGGCGCCGGTGCTGCGGCCGGTGCGGGCCGGCAACGGCTTCGAGGAGGCGCTGGAGCGGATACTCCGGATCCTTCGGCTCGGCCTGGTCCCCGAGGGCGAGCGGTTGCCGTCCGAGCGGGAGCTGGCCGAGCGGCTGCGGATCAGCCGGGTGACGCTGCGCGAGGTGCTGAAGGTGCTGGCCGACCAGGGTCTTGTGGAGAGCCGGCGCGGCCGTTACGGCGGCACCTTCGTACGGGCCCGGCCGGAGCCGGCCGGGGGCGGCGAGGACGAACTGCGGCGCCGGATCCGGGAGGTGGACGTCGAGGACACGCTGCGGTTCCGGGAGGTCCTGGAGGTGGGCGCGGCCGGGCTGTGCGCCGCGCACGGGCTGTCCGAGGAGCGCGCCGCCCGGCTGCGGGCCGCCCTCGACGCGACGCGCGACGCACCGCTCGCCGACTACCGCCGGCTGGACACGATGCTCCATCTGACGCTCGCGGAGCTGGCGGGCTCACCCTCGCTCGCCGCCCAGTACGCGGCCGTCCGGGCCACCGTCAACGACCTGCTGGACTGCATCCCGCTGCTGGTGCGCAATCTGGAGCACTCGCAGGCGCAGCACACCGCGCTGGTCGAGGCGGTGCTGGACCGGGACGCCGACGGGGCGCGCGAGGTGATGCGGGAGCACTGCGAGGGCACGGCGGCGCTGCTGCGCGGCTTTCTGTCCGACGACGCGGCTGACGCCACGGGTACGGGTACGGGTATGGATCACGGTCAGCGTTAACGGGCGTTTTACGCAGAGGTCTTGCGCATGCCCGCCGGACAGGGCAAAGGTATGCCTCCAAACCATTGCCCTCGCCTCTCGTGTGGACCAGGAGCATCCATGGCCGACGGAACCGAGTCCCCGCGCACCTCTCTCAGCCCGCCCGGCGGCGCCGCGCCCGCCGAGGACGCCTACCTGGAGCGCCGTACGCTGCGCCGCGGCAGCGCGGGCCCGCTGCTGCTGACCGGCCTCGGCGTCGCGTACGTCGTCTCCGGCGACTTCTCCGGCTGGAACTTCGGCCTGGCGGAGGGCGGCTTCGGCGGTCTGGCCATCGCCGCCGTGCTGATGGGCCTGATGTACACCTGCATGGTCTTCGCCCTCGCCGAACTGGCGGCGATCCTGCCCACGGCGGGCGGCGGCTACGGCTTCGCGCGGCGCGCCCTCGGCACCTGGGGCGGCTTTCTGACCGGCACGGCGATCCTCATCGAGTACGTCCTCGCACCCGCCGCGATCGCCATCTTCATCGGCGACTACGTCGAATCGCTCGGGCTGTTCGGCCTCGAATCCGGCTGGCCGGTCTACCTCGCCTGCTTCGTCATCTTCATCGGCATCCACCTGTGGGGCGTGGGCGAGGCCCTGCGCTTCAGCCTGATCGTCACCGCCATCGCCGTCGCCGCGCTGCTGATCTTCGCGTTCGGTGCCTTCACCGACTTCGACTCCGCCTCCCTCGACGACATCCCGGTCGACCACTCGGCCCTCGGCGCCAGCTCCTGGCTGCCGTTCGGCCTGCTCGGCATCTGGTCGGCGTTCCCCTTCGGCATGTGGTTCTTCCTGGGCGTGGAGGGCGTACCGCTCGCGGCCGAGGAGACCCGCGACCCCGCCCGCACCCTGCCCAGGGCCATGGCCTGGTCGGTGGGCATCCTGCTGGTGCTGGCCCTGCTCACCTTCCTCGCCGCGACCGGCGCGCGCGGCGCGAACGCGGTCCAGGACGCCGGCAACCCCCTCGTCGAGGCGCTACAGCCGGACGGCAAGGCGACCACCCTGTCCCGTATCGTCAACTACGCGGGCCTGGCCGGCCTCGTCGCCTCCTTCTTCTCCCTCATCTACGCCGGCTCACGACAGCTGTTCGCCCTCTCCCGCGCCGGCTACCTCCCCCGCTTCCTCTCCCTCACCAGCCGCCGCAAGGCCCCCTACCTGGGCCTGCTGGTCCCCGGCGCCCTCGGCTTCGCACTCGCGGCGGCGACCGGCGACGGCGCCCGGATGCTCAACGTCGCGGTCTTCGGCGCCACCATCTCGTACGCGCTGATGTCCCTCTCCCACATCGTGCTGCGCCGCCGCGAACCGGGGCTGCACCGCCCGTACCGGACCCCGGGCGGCGTGCTGACCTCCTCCGTCGCCTTCGTCCTGGCCTGCTCGGCGCTCGTGGCCACCTTCCTGGTGGACAAGGACGCCGCCTTCATCGCGCTGGGCGTCTACGCCGTGGCCCTCGCCTACTTCGCCTTCTACAGCCGGCACCGTCTGGTCGCGGCGGCTCCCGAGGAGGAGTTCGCGGCGCTGGCGGAGGCGGAGGCGGAACTGTCCCGCGACTGAGAGATTGGACCCTGCGTTGTCAAAGCCCCCACGTCCCCTCATCGGCATCAGCACCTACCTGGAGTCGGCGGTCGGCTGGGGCGTCTGGCACCAGCCCGCGGCCCTGCTCCCGGCCGGATACCACCGCCTCGTCCAGCGCGCGGGTGGCCTGGCCGTCATGCTGCCGCCGGACGACGCCCCGGCGTCGGCCGCGGCGGTCGTGTCCCGCCTGGACGCCCTGGTCATCTCGGGCGGCCCCGACGTCGAACCCGTACGCTACGGCGCCGAGCCCCACGAACGCACCGGCCCGCCCGCGCGGGAGCGGGACGCGTGGGAACTGGCCCTGATCGACGCGGCGTTGGCGGACGGTGTGCCGCTGCTGGGCATCTGCCGCGGCATGCAACTGCTGAACGTCGCGTTCGGCGGCACGCTCGTCCAGCACCTGGAGGGCCATGTGGGGCCGCCGGGCGTCTTCGAGCGACACGAGGTCAAGCCGGTGCCGGACACGCTGCTGGCCCGGATCGTGCCGGAGGCGGTGTCCGTACCGACGTACCACCATCAGGCGGTGGACCGGCTGGGCGAGGGGCTGGTGGTCTCGGCACGCGCGACGGAGGACGGGACGGTGGAGGCGGTGGAGGTGCCGGGGGGCGCGGGCTTTGTGCTCGGAGTGCAGTGGCATCCGGAGGCGGGTGACGATGTGCGGGTCATGCGGGCGCTGGTCGACGCGGCGGCCGCGGCAAGGGGCTGAACGTCCAGCGCCTCGCCGATCCCCGGCCATGGGCGATCGGGCCCGCCGGAGCAGCTCCGGCGGGCCCGATCAGAAGAGAAGAGAGGACGCCGACTACGCCCAGAACACGGCCGAGTCTTCGTACTCGTAGGGGTGGCCGGACTTGCTGAGGTAGATCTTGATGGAGTAGCCCGCGCCCTCCGTCAAGTCGTGGCCATTCGAGGCACTGTGAGTGACGCAGTTTCCGTTTCCGCCCACGGAAAACTCGTCGTAATAGTGGTAGCCACTGACCTCCAGGTTGACCTTCCAACCGTCGGCCTCGATGTCGCACAGCTCCATGACGTCGCCGTTCGCCCTGAAGCGAACCCGACCGCCCGGGTCGCCGTCGTTGGTGTGCAGCTGATTGTCCCAGGTAGCGGTGGTGGCCGCCCCGGCGGTGGGTGCGCCGAGCAAGGGCACAGCCGCCGCGGCAACGGCCACGGCAAACGCGCTGAGGGTCCTGCGGAACTTCATGTCACTCCCCAAGAGGAAACAAAGCGAAGCAGTGTGCCCGGGGATGCGCACTTTCAACACCCTTGCCATACGCCAGGGTTGAGTGCGGCACATCTGCCTGCTGAGTGGTTGCCGCGAGGAATATAAGAGGTTGGAACAACCATGGTCAACTCCCGTATGCGATGGTTGCGAGCACGGTCGGCCTCAGCGCTCCCCGTCCACCTCGGCGCCGGAGATCCGGGCGGTCGTGGCCGTACCGCCCGGACCGGTCATCGTCGGCTGGAGGGTGAGGGAGATGCGCTGGGTCTCGCTGGTCGAGTACTTGCCGTTGCCGCCCGCCTCGACGACCCAGAAGCGGACCTTGCCATTCGCGCCACCCTCTTTGGTGACGGCCACGGTGACCTCAAGCTCGATCGGGCCGACGTCGAACTTCAGCGCCTCGTCCGCGCCTGCGGCCGCCGCGGCGGTCAGCTGCGCACGCAACTCGCGGATCATCTCCGACAGTTCGACCATCTCCGCCACGGGGTCCCCCTCGTCACTCGTCCCGGAACACGAAACTTTACAAGAGGACACATGGGCGATCGGCCCGCCGGAAGAAGATCCGGCGGGCCGATCGGGAGAGACAACGCTGCGGCTAGGCGACCCAGTCCGACGAGTCGTCGTAGTCCAGGGGGGTGCCGGACTTGCTGAGGTAGATCTGGAAGTAGTAGTGCTGGTTCTCCGTCAGGTCATGGCCGTTCGCGGCGGTGTGGGTGACACAGCTTCCGTTGCCGCCGACGGACATGCGGTCGACCACGTTGCCGGTGTAGCCGTGGACGATCGTCAGGTTGACCTTCCAGCCGTCAGCCTCGATGTCGCACAGCTCCACCTTGTCGCCGTCCGCCTTGAAGCGGACACGGCCGCCCGGGTCGCTGTCGTCGGTGTGCATCTGCTCGTCCCACCAGTCGGCGGTGGCGGCGGCGCTGGCGGTGGGTGCGGTGAGCAGGGGCGCCCCTACCGCGGCGATGGCCACCGCGAACGCGGCGAGGGTCTTGCGGTACTTCATGTCACTTCCCAAGAACAGCATAAGAGGCTTGATCAACAACGGTCCATTATGAACGGGCCGTTGACCGGCAGGAGCCCGGGCTCCCCTGCGGCAGGGAAGGACGGTCAGGAGTTGATCTCGAACGGGTCGCCGTACACCTTCCACTTGAGCGGGGGCTCGAGCCCGAGGTTGCCCTCGTTGAGGAACTTCCGCTGCTCGGTGTCCACCCGGCTGGTGTTGCTGTGCGCCTCCTCGCTCTGCATGGCCTTCTTGCGCGCGTCCAGGAAGGCGTTGAGGTAGGTCTTCTCGTCGCCGCCCTGCGCCGGGGTCTTGGCCTTGGACATGGCGGTCTTGCGGATGCCGCCGAAGCTGTACTTGCTGTCGCCGGGGCCGTGCATGACGATCGCGTCGTAGTAGATGAACTGGCCCAGCGTACCTATTCCGTCGGTCTTGCCCTGGTTGACGGACGGGTTGAAGTAGACGCGGTCGCGCTCGTGTTCCTGCGCGTCCTGGAAGGCCTTGTCCTCGGCGGCCTTCTTCCAGTCCTTGGTGAAGTTGGGGTCGAGGCCGTCGTGGGAGTCGCTGCCGTCGACCTCGCGCAGCGCGGGCAGGTACTTGGCCAGTACGTTGCCGGGCTTGACCTGGGTGTAGTACTCGACGAGTTCGAGCATGTCGCCGGTGCCCGAGCAGAAGCCTATGATCCCGGCGGTGTAACCGCGGCCGTCGTCTATGTCCTCGATGTACTTGAACTGGGCGCGCCAGTCCAGCGAGGAGTTCTCCGCGCTGGAGACCAGCTTCATGGCGATCTCCTTCTTGGCAGGATCGTCCAGGTTCTTCACCGCGGCCGTCCGGTGGTCCGCCGTTACGGCCTGCGCGGCCTGCGCCGCCTTTCCGACCGGCGTGGACGCCGACGAGGGCGTGTGCTCGGCGGCCTGGCCGATTCCGACGCTGGTGAGGACGAGCGCCGCCGGGACGGCTACGGCGGCGGCCACGAGGCCGATCCTCTTGGGCATCTGGATCTCCGTTCCTTGTCGTCTGTGGGGGAAGCGCGCACGGATCGTCGCGGGAAGACGCTCCCGACGATCCGTTAGGAACCTTTCCTAACCATTCAACCGAGCATGCCATGCCCGCGACAAGAGCTAGGAACGAAGAAGACCCCGAAAGCACGGCCCATCGCAGCCGGCCGCCCGTTCCCGGCGATCCCGCGAACGCGATCCCGTCAACGCGGTGCCGCGCACGCGGTGCCGTGAAGGGGCGGCGACAGGCGGCGCCCCAAGGCTCTGGAGCTGGACACGGTGTGCGGCACGCGGACCCAGCCGCGACTGTGCCAGGCCCTGTCCCTGGGCCTGGAGAAACGCGGGCAGATCGCCGACCAGGCGGGGCTGAGCCCCAGCACGCTCGACAAGACGGCCAGGCGGCCCGCTACGCCTGGGGAAGGGGAACCGCGGCGCCCGGGCCGTCGGCCTGGTCTCCAGGGCCGCCGCCGGCCGCCGCGGCGCCACGGCCCGGTACCTGGGGCGAGACCGCCGCCGCCTCCACCGCGCCCGCCGCCGGCCGGGCCGCGATCGCCCGCCACCACGGATCCAGCGGCAGGCCCGCCTCCGGCTCGAAGGGCTCCCCCGGCCGGGGGATGGCCACCCGCGCATCAGCCGCCCGCGCGGCGGTCAGCGTGCCCTCGGCCGGCTCCTCCCAGGGATGCGGGGCGAGGTTGAAGGTGCCCCAGTGGATCGGGAGCATGATCCCCCGGTCCGGCTCGCCGCCCTGGAGATCGACATGCGCCTGCATGCCCTCCTCGGGGGTCATATGGATGTCGGGCCAGAAGTCGCTGTACGCGCCGATCTGGATCATGGTCGCGTCGAACGGGCCGTACTCCGCTCCGATCTCCGCGAAGCCGGGGAAGTATCCGGTGTCCCCGCTGTGGTAGACGCGGTGCTCCGGCCCGGCCACCACCCAGGAGGCCCACAGGGTGTGCTGGGTGTTGCGCAGCGCGCGACCGCAGAAGTGGCGGGCCGGGGTGGCGGTGAACCGCAGGCCGGCGGCCTCCGTCGACTCGCGCCAGTCCAGCTCGGTCATCCGCCGCTCGGGCACGCCCCAGCGCTCCAAGTGGGCACCGACGCCCAGGGGCACCACGAAATGCGCCTCGGAGCGCACCAGGGCGCGGATGGTCGGCATGTCCAGGTGGTCGTAGTGATCGTGGGAGATCACCACCACATCGACCGGCCCCAGCTCGCGCAGCGGCACCGGCACCGGGTGGATCCGCTTCGGCCCGGCGAAGGAGAAGGGCGAGCAGCGATCGCCCCACACCGGGTCGAACAGCACCCGCCGCCCGTCGATCTCCGCCAGCACGGTGGAGTGGCCCATCCAGGTCAGCCGCAGCCCGGAGGCGGGCGGCGTGGCCAGGTCGGCGAGGGTGGTGGGGTGCACCGGCACGGGTCCGGCCGGGGCCCGGCGGACGCGCTCCTCCTTGCGGAAGTACGTGGGCAGGAACTTCAGCATGGAGCCGGACGGCGCGGTGCGGGCGGCCACGGGGTTCACGAAAACGCCGTTCGCGAAGTTCGGCGACCGGCGGATGCGCTCCATGCGCTCTCCGGCCGGGTCCGCCCCGAAGGCGGCGGGGCGCAGGGCGGCGGCGAGCCGGGCACGTTTCTGGCTGGGGCCGGTCACGGCACCTCCTGGGTGAGGGGCGGATGCCCCCGTACGGTCTGCGGTGTGGCAGCGCGGCGGGAACCGCCGCGCTGCTCAAGGACAACTCGCGAGACCGCCGATGTTGTTCCGCCGAGCGCCGCCGATCAGCAGCTGAGGTTGGATCCGGGGGTGGTGCCCAGGATCTGGACGAACCTCTGATAGGCGTCGATCCGGCTCTGCACCTGGCCGGGGTTTCCGCCGTTGCACTCGATGCTGCCGTTGATGCTGCGGATCGTCTCGCCGAAGCCCCGCTGGTTGACCATCGCGTTGTGCGGGGTCATGGTGCCGGGTCCGGTCTGGGTGTTCCAGTACCACAGGGCGGTCTTCCAGGAGACCGCCGCGTCCCGCTCGACCAGATACGGATTGTTCAGCAGGTCGATGCCGAGCGCGTCACCGGCCGCCTTGTAGTTGAAGTTCCAGCTGAGCTGGATCGGCCCGCGCCCGTAGTACGCGGCCTGGCCGGCCGGGCAGCCGTAGGGCCGGCTCGTGTCGCAGTAGTGCGGATAGTTGGACTGGTTCTGCTCCACGATGTAGACGAGGCCGCCGGTCTCATGGCTGACGTTCGCCAGGAAGGCGGCGGCTTCCTGCTTCTTCACGGTGTCGCTGCCGGTGTTCGCGAAGCCGGGGTAGGCGCTCAGGGCGGCGGTCAGACCCTGGTACGTGTAGAACGAGTTGCGGCCCGGGAACATCTGGTTGAACTGCGCCTCGCTCACCACGAAGCCCGCCGGGTTCTGGCCTCCGGAGCCGCAGTCGTACGGCTCCCAGTACCAGGTGCTGATGATGGGGTCATAGCCCGGGTTGTCGTGTTCGGCGCGGTAGTACTTGCCGTCGGTGTACTTCACGATGTCGCCCGTGACGTACCACTTACCGGCGGTCCAGTCCGAGTAGGTGCAGGCCGCGCGGGGGGTGGTCGCCGTGGTGGCGGTCGCCGAAGCCGAGGCCATGGGCATGACAAACAGCAGGGCGCATGTCGCCGCGGCGGCGGCAAGGGCGGCCCGGAGGCGTTTCGCTATCAAGACTCCTCCTTCAGGGGGGACTTGAGAGTGGGGGGACCTGATACCACTCAAGCGGACTTGGTCTATACCAGTCAAGGTCTAGACCAAGCCGGGTATACGGGCGGCCGGTCCCGGGCCCGGCCGCCCCTCCCCTCTCCCTCCCGTCTCCCTCCCGGCGGAGGCCCCCGTCAGGTCTGGCGCTCCGGGGCGTACCCGTCGGCATCCAGACCGAAGGTCCAGGCGACGCCCTCACGGGCGGTGGTGGTGCGCGGCGGCACGCGCAGCCAGTACGTGCGATGCGTCCCGTCCGGCTCCGGCGTGGAGTTGACCACCTCGACCATCGCCACCGGCTCGTCCCCGGCCATCTCGATGCGCCACAGCACGCCGGTCTCGTCGCGGTGCACCGGCTTCGCCCCGGACTCCGAGAGATAGCGGTCGTAGCCGTAGTGCTCCAGCATGACGCGGCGCAGCTCCGCGTTCTCCTCGGTGCGGATGCGCTCGGCGGTCAGCTCGGACAGCTGCCCGAGGAATTCCGCGGGCACCGGCATGCCCCGCCACGCGTACAGCGCGAACCCGTCGGGGTAGTCCAGCGCGGGCCCGGTGCCGCTGTCGAGGCGGCCCGCCTCGTCGCGGTGCAGCGTGACCGGGCGCTCGGCGATGACCACGGCCTTCTCGTACGGCCACCACCACCCCGCGGACCGCGCCACCGCGGCCGGACCGGCGAGCTCACCGGCGTCCGCGCCGTCTTCGCCCTGTCCGGTCACCGCCGCCAGCCACGGCGCGTCGTGCTGGCCGAGCACCGCATCCAGCATGGCCAGCCGGACGGCGGATTCCTGGTCCCGGTCCGACTGCGCCGCCAAGGCCTCGACGACTCCGGTGCGGATGCGCTCGGTGAGGGAGCGGGTGACCTCCCACAGCGGCGCGCCCGTCAGGGCCCATCGCTCGGCCCAGCCGGAGCCGCCGAGCATGTCGTGCAGCCGCTGTCGCGCGGCAGCCCACGGAAGGGTGCGCACCGCCTCCCGGACACTGGCACCCGCCGCGCCCGCCTCCGGCTCGACCCCCGCGGCGCGCAGCGCGCCGGCCGCCCGGTCGGCGATCTCCCGCGGCAGCGCGCCGCCCTGGCCGGTCAGCAGCATCGCCGCCGCCGTGCCCACCAGCGGGGAGTCGACCCATACGATCCGCTCCGGGCGCGCCACCCCGGCCGCCTCATAGGCCAGCCGCACGCCCTCCTCAGCGGTCCGGCGGTCGGCCGGGCCCGTGGCCGCGGCCACCGCCCGCCACCGTTCGACCAGGCTCAGCGCCACGGTGTCCGCATCCGCACTGCCCGGACCCGCGATGTCCGATGCCGTCGTCATGGAGCTCATGGTTTTTATCTCCCGTTTCCCAGTCCTGGTCCTCAGTCCGCCACGACGCGCACGGCGCCCGGCGCGTACTCCCGCTGCCGCACCACGCGGTACCACCCCTTGGGCAGCGGTATCGCCGCGTGTTCCTCGTGCACCACCCGCCCGCCGTCCGGCAGATGCAGATACGACACGCCGAACGGCCCCGACTCGCGCACCAGCGTGCCCGGCCCGACCACCGCATGGGCGTGTCCGGTCACCTCGCCCAGCGCCAGCACCAGCCGCCCCCGCGGGTCCCGCGGCTGCCGCGGCAGCGCTTGGGTGTTCGGCGGCAGGGCCTCCTCGGCCACCGGCACGATCAGCACGTCTCCCTGTCGGTACATGCGCTTCTCCTTTTCACCACACAGCGGCGTCCGGGCCCACCGCTCGTACGGGGGCCGGTCGATGTCCACGACGTTAGGCGCGGGGTCTGACAACGCGGGGGGCCGACAACGCATTGACAACGCCCGCCGCCCCCGCTGTCGGTGGGGCTTGGTAGAACTCTTCGCACGCCCTTCGGAAACGGGCACGCCCACACGAAGCATCAGGAGATCTCCCGGCATGGACTACGCCGAAAACCACGACGCGCTGCACGGCCTCCCGGCCTTCGACTTCCCGGCGCCCGACGAGGTGCCGGAGCTGCCCGAGCCGGAGACCGTGGCATGGCGGCTTTCCTCCGACCCGTACGACGACTCACGTCCGGACCTCAACTTCGCCGACGGCCTCCAGCGGTTCCTGGACACGGTGGACACCTCCCGGGTGCGCGCGCTGATCTTCGGCGTATGGGGCGAGGCGTACGAGGACGACTCCAGCACGGTCATCGAGCCGCTCGTCGCCGCCAAGGACCGGCTGCCCTCCATCGAGGCGGTCTTCATCGGCGACATCGACGCGGAGCAGGCCGAGATCTCCTGGATCCAGCAGTCCGACGTCACCCGGGTCCTCGACGCCTTCCCCCGGCTGCGGGAGCTGAAGATCCGCGGTGGCTCGGGGCTGGTGTTCCCGGCCGTCACCCACGAGCACCTGCACACGCTCCGCTTCGAGAGCGGCGGGCTGCCCAGCGCGGCGGTGCGCGGCGTCTGCGACAGCGAACTGCCCGCGCTGGAGCGGCTGGAGATGTGGCTGGGGGTGAGCCAGTACGGGGGCGACGCGACCGTCGCGGACCTCGGCGGGCTCCTCTCGGAGGGCCGCTTCCCCGAGCTGCGCCACTTGGGCCTCCAGAACAGCGAGATCCAGGACGAGATAGCCACCGCCGTCGCCGCCGCCCCCGTCGTCGCCCAGCTCACCTCCCTCGACCTGTCCATGGGCGTACTGACCGACGCGGGCGCCGAGGCCCTGCTCGGCGGCCAGCCGCTCACCCACCTCAAGGCCCTCGACCTGCACTACAACTTCTTCTCCGAGGCGATGGAGCAGCGGCTGCGCGAGGCCCTGGAGCCCTCCGGCGTGGAGCTCGACCTCTCCGAGAAGGGCGACGAGGACGAGGACGAGGACGACGGAGAGGTCGAGGTGTGGCGTTACACCGCGGTCGCCGAATGACGACCCCCTTACCCAAGCCCTCGACAGCTGCGCACCACGACGACCGAAAGGACCGCACCGCCTCATGATCAGCGAACTCCTGGAGTCCTTCGCGGGTCTCCCCGTCACCGACTTCGCCGAATGCGGGACCGACGCGACCGACCTGCCGCCCGCCGATGCCGTCGCCTGGCGGCTGGCCAGCGACTACGACGACGAGCGAGACTTCGAGCAGCTGTGGCGGGACTTCCTGGCGACCGTCCCGGCGGACCGGATCCGTGCGATCGTCATCGGCGCCTGGTGGGGCGAGGGGGACTACGAATCCGTGCGGCCCGCGCTCGACCTGCTGATCGCGTCGGCCGGGCGCCTGCCGGCGCTGCGGTCGCTCTTCATCGGCGATGTGACGGCCGAGCAGTGCGAGCTGTCCTGGATGCAGATGGCCGATGTCGCGCCCGTGGTCGAGGCGTATCCGCTGCTCGAGGAGTTCGTGGTGCGCGGCTGCGGCTACGGGGGAGAGGAGGAGGAGCTGGCCTTCCGCCCCGTGCGCCATGAGCGGCTGCGGACGCTGCGGTTCGAATCCGGCGGTCTCCCCGCCTCGATCGTCCGGGCCGTCTGCGACAGCGAACTCCCCCGCCTGGAACACCTCGCGCTGTGGCTGGGGGTCGACCAGTACGGCGGCGACGCGACCATCGCCGACCTCGCCCCGCTGCTGGCCGGCGGCCGCTTCCCCGAGCTGCGCCATCTGGGCCTGCAGAACAGCGAGATCCAGGACGAGATAGCCGCCGCCGTCGCCGCCGCCCCCGTCGTCGCGCAGCTCGCCTCCCTCGACCTGTCCATGGGCACGCTGACCGACGCGGGGGCCGAGGCCCTGCTCGCCGGTCAGCCGCTGACCCATCTCATGCTGCTCGACCTCCACCACCACTACCTGGACGAGAAGCTGGCGCAGCGGATGCGTGACGCGCTGGAGCCGCGCGGGGTCGAGGTGAACCTCTCGGAGCAGCAGCAGGCGCAGAGGTGGGACTGGGACGAGAGCAACGAGGAGCACCGCTATGTCGCCGTCTCCGAATGAGGTGCGCCATGACGTGCGCTTCGCCGTAGTCGGCAACCCCGGTGGCCGCCGGGTGGAGATGTTCGCGGACGCCGTGCTGGCGGCGGGCCTGCCCGCGCCCCGGGTGCTGCCCTGGCGCGAGGTGCTGTACGACGGCAGGCCCCGGTTCGAGCCGGGCGAGACGGTGCGGCTGGACTCTCCCGGTGAGGAGGAGGACGTCGAGCTGCTGCTGCGCGGCGCCGACGACCCGACCCGCGTCGAGGGCACCGCCCACTGGTACGCCCGGTTCACCGGCGCGGCGCGCCAGGTCACCGAGGCGGCCCGCGCGGCGGACGCGGCAGTACTTGACGACCCGGACGAGCTGGCCGTCATGTTCGACAAGCGGCTGTGCCACGGCGTGTTGAGCGAGGCCGGGGTCCCGGTGCCGCCGTCGCCGACCTCGGGGCCCCACGCGCCGCCCGTCCGCGGCTGGGAGGACGTACGGGCGCTGCTGGCGGGCTCCGGCGGGCTGCGCCGCGCCTTTGTGAAGCTCGCGCACGGCTCGTCCGCGTCCGGGGTGCTCGCCGTCGAATGGGGCGCTCACGGCCGGGTGCGCGCCGCGACCTCGGTCGAGCGCACCGCCGACGGGCAGCTGTTCAACTCCCTGCGGGTGCGCCGGTACGAGACGGAGGCGGAGATCGCCGCGATCGTCGACACGCTGGCCCCCGACGGGCTGCACATCGAGCGCTGGGTGCCCAAGGCGGCGCAGCACGGCCGCGCCGCCGACCTGCGCGTCGTGGTGGTCGACGGGCGGGCGAGCCACGCCGTGGTGCGCACCAGCCGCTCCCCCATGACCAACCTCCACCTCGGCGGTATCCGCGGCGATCTGGCCGCCGCGCGCGCCGCGGCGGAGGCGGCGGGGGTGCCCTGGGGCGAGGTGCTGGGCCTGGCGGAGCGGGCGGCGGCCTGTTTCCCGGGCACCCTGTGCGTCGGCGTCGATCTGCTGCCCGGCACCGGCTGGCGGCGCTTCTCGGTCGGCGAGGTCAACGCGTTCGGCGATCTGCTGCCCCGGCTGACCGGGCTGCCCGGCAGCGGCACGGAGGGCCTGGACACCTACGGCGCGCAGGTCGCGGCCGTGCTGCGGCGGCAAAGGCCCACGGCAAGAGGGGCGGCGGAAGGGGGCGGCGCCGATGCCCTTGGCTGAGCCGGATATGAACGAGGTCGTGGGCAGCCACGATCTGCTGCTGGTCACCTTGGACACGCTGCGCTACGACGTTGCGGCCGAGCTGGCCGCCGAGGGCCGGATCCCCCATCTGGCGAGCCGGCTCCCCGGCGGCGTGTGGGACAAGCGGCATGCGCCCGGCAGCTTCACCTACGCCTCGCACCAGGCGATGTTCGCCGGTTTCCTGCCCACCCCGGCCACACCGGGCCCGCACCGGCGGCTGTTCGCCGCCCGCTTCGCGGGCAGCGAGACCACCGCCGAGGGGACCTTTGTCTTCGACACCCCGGACCTGGTGTCCGGGCTCGCGGCCGCCGGGTACCACACGGTGTGCGTGGGCGGGGTGGGGTTCTTCAACAAGCGGGGCGCGCTGGGCTCGGTGCTCCCCGGCCTCTTCCAGGAGAGCCACTGGGAGCCGGAGTTCGGCGTTCCGTCCCCCACCTCCTTCGAGGCGCAGGTCGCCTGCGCCGAGAAGGTCATCGCCGGGCTGCCGCCGGACCGGCGGCTGTTCCTCTTCGTCAACGTCTCGGCACTGCACCAGCCCAACTGGTTCCATCTGCCCGGCGCGACCCGCGAGGCGGGCGACTCGCGCGCCACGCACGCCGCCGCGCTGGAGTACGTCGACCGGCACATCGGCCGGCTGTTCTCCGCGCTGGGCGACCGCGGCCCCGGCTTCGCGATCGTCTGCTCCGACCACGGCACCGCGTACGGAGACGACGGCTATACGGGCCACCGGCTCGGCCATGAAGTCGTCTGGACCGTGCCGTACACCCACTTCTTCCTCGAGGGCTCATGACTACCAGCACCACCGCCGCTACCACCGCTACCGTCCCCGTCACCCCCGCTGTCCGCCCGTACCAGTCGTACGTCTACGCGTACCCGCACAAGACCGCCTACCGCCCGCTGCATCCGCGCCCCGCGCTGCGCGACCTGTGGGCGGCCGAGCCCAAGGACGCGCTGTCGCTGTATGTGCACATCCCCTTCTGCGAGGTGCGCTGCGGCTTCTGCAATCTCTTCACCCGCGTAGGCGCCCCCGAGGGGCTGGTGAGCGCCTATCTGGACGCCCTGGAGCGGCAGGCGGACACGGTCCGCGATGCGCTCGGGGACGGGGCCCGGTTCGCCACGGCCGCGTTCGGCGGCGGCACCCCGACCTTCCTGGAGGCGGCGGAGCTGGAGCGGCTGTGCGATATCGCGAGCCGGCGTATGGGGGCCGATCTGGCGGCCGTTCCGCTCTCGGTCGAGGCATCCCCCGCCACCGCCACCGCGGACCGGCTGGCCGTGCTGGCCGAGCGCGGCACCACCCGGCTGAGTCTGGGGGTGCAGAGCTTCGTGGACGCCGAGGCGCGCTCGGCGGTGCGGCCGCAGCGCCGGGAGGACGTCGAGGCGGCGCTGGGGCGGATCCGCGAGGCCGGTATCCCCGTGCTCAACATCGACCTGATCTACGGCATCGACGGGCAGACCGAGCGGAGTTGGCGGCAGTCCCTGGACGCCGCCCTGGCCTGGCGCCCCGAGGAGCTGTATCTGTATCCGCTGTATGTGCGCCCGCTGACGGGCCTGGGGCGGCGCGACGCGGCGGCCACGGACGCGGAGTGGGACGCCCAGCGGCTGCGGCTCTACCGGGCGGGCCGGGACCATCTGCTCGCCCAGGGCTATGAGCAGGTGTCGATGCGCATGTTCCGCCGCCGGGACACGCCCGGGACCGGCGGGGAGCCATGCGGCGGGGACGACTACGCCTGTCAGACCGACGGCATGGTCGGTCTT
This sequence comes from Streptomyces sp. NPDC000941, assembly GCF_053599555.1. Taxonomy (NCBI): domain Bacteria; kingdom Bacillati; phylum Actinomycetota; class Actinomycetes; order Kitasatosporales; family Streptomycetaceae; genus Streptomyces; species Streptomyces sp. NPDC000941. The sequence continues at coordinate 11,776 of NZ_JBSFMM010000004.1, read as the reverse complement.
GGCTGCGGCGCCCGCTCGTACACCTCGGCGCTGCACTACTCGTTCGACTACGCGGTGGACATGCGGGAGATCCGCGGCATCATCGACGACTACACGGCGCGGCCCGCGGCCGACTTCGCGCGCGCCGAGGTGGGCCGCGCGATGACCGCCGACGAGGCCAGGCGGCGCCACCTCCTGCAGTCGGTGCTCCAGGCGGAGGGTATGCCGCTGGCCGGCTACCGGGCCCGGTTCGGCACCGACCCGGCCGAGAACTTCCCCACCGAGCTGGCGCGGTTCGCCGAGCGCGGCTGGCTGGATCCGGACGCCGCCCCCGAACTGCTGCGGCTCTCCCCCGAGGGTCTTGCGCACTCCGACGCGCTGGGGCCCGAGCTGTTCTCCCCCGCGGTGCGCGCGGCCATGGCCGACTACGACCTGAAGTGAGGCGGGCGGCGTGGACCTGACGATCCTCTACCGAGGCCCGCTGGCCTCGTGCGACTACGACTGCCCGTACTGCCCGTTCGCCAAGCGGCGCGACACCCCGGAGCAGCTGCGCGCCGACCGGGCCGCCCTGGAGCGCTTCACCGCATGGGCCGCGGCGAACACGGGCGACCGGCTGTCGGTGCTGTTCACCCCGTGGGGCGAGGGCCTGGTGCGCTCCTGGTACCGCCGGGCGCTGACCGAGCTCAGCCGGCTGCCGCATATCGCGCGGGTGGCGATCCAGACGAATCTGAGCTGCCGTACGGGCTGGATGGCGGACGCCGATCTGGACACCCTGGCGCTGTGGTGCACCTTCCACCCGGGTCAGACGCCGTACGACCGGTTTCTGGCCAAGAGCCGTGAGCTGGCGGCGCTCGGGGTGCGCCACAGTGTCGGCATCGTCGGCCTGCCCGAGCATCTGGAGCCCGCCCGGCAACTGCGCGCCGATCTGCCCGCACAGGTCTATCTGTGGGTCAACGCCGCCGAGGGGCGCACCTATACGGACGAGGAAGCGGCCGAGTGGACCGCGCTCGACCCGCTGTTCGGCTACAGCCGCCATCCGCACCAAAGCGCCGGTCTGCCATGCCGGACCGGCGCTTCGGTGATCTCGGTGGACGGCGACGGCGCGGTGCGCCGCTGCCATTTCGTCCGTACGGACCTTGGCAACCTCTACGACGGCTCGTACCGCGCGGCCCTCGCGCCCCGCCCCTGCCCGCTCGCCGTCTGCGACTGCCACATCGGCTATGTGCACCTGGAGTCGCTGCCGCTGTACGACGTGTTCGCGGGCGGGGTGCTGGAGCGGATTCCGGCCGCCGTCGGCACGGGCTCAGGGCTTACGCCCCACCCCGCCGTACACGCCGACGTCAGCCCGCTTCCCCTGCTTCGGTAAGGGGCCGTCCGGCCGCCATGCCGGCACCTGGACCAGCCCCGGCTCCAGCAGCGGAAACCCTTCGAAGAACGGCAGGATCTCGGCGTGGCCGCGCAGGCTGAGGCTGGCCGCGGACTTCCGGTACACCTCCGCGGCGATGTCGGCTCGGTCGGTGAAGTCCAGGGTGCCGTGGCTGATCACCAGACAGCTGCCCGGAACCAGCCGTTCGGTGAGGGTCGCGAGGATCCCGGCCGGGTCCTCCTCGTCCTTGACGAAGTGCAACACCGCGACCAGCAGCAGCGCCACCGGCTTGCTGAAGTCGATGAACTCCCGCACCGCGGGCCGGTCGAGCACCTCGGCGGGCTTGCGCACGTCCCCCAGTGCGAAGCTCGTACCGCCCGCGTTCGTCAGCTTGGCGCCGGCGTGCGTGGCGACGATCGGATCGTTGTCGATATAGACCACTCGGGTTTGCGGCGCGATCTCCCGGGCAACCTCATGGGTGTTCGGCGACGTCGGGATTCCGGTTCCGATGTCGATGATCTGCCGTATCCCGTCCCCGACGACGGTGCGCACGGCCCGGAGCAGAAACTCCCGGTTGGCGCGGGCGGTGCCGCGGACGGTCGGTGTCGCTTCGAGAATGCGGTCGGCCGCCCTGCGGTCGACCTCGTAGTTGTCCCATCCCCCGAGGTAGTAGTCGTACATGCGGGCCGGATGAGGCGTGCTGGTGTCTATCTCCTGCACGGAGAATCCTTGGTCGGTCACACCGTTCTCCAATTATTACGGTCACTCCCCTGTGACCCGTGGCTGCGTCAGGCGAGCAGGAAGTCCGCTTCGCCGGCCTTCGCACCCTGGATGAACCGCTTCATCTCCAGATGCGTGTAGATGAGGGCAGGTCCGTCGGGATCCGTGGACTGGCGCAGCGCGACCCGCCCGTCCTTCAGCCTCATCGCCTCGACGCAACTTCCCCCGTTGCCACCGCTCCACGGCTTGTGCCAGCCCTCGGTACCGAGGTCGGTCGCCGGCATTCCGCTGTAGACGCGGTCCGTGCAGATGCGATCCATCGATCAGATCTCCTTGCGAATGCCACTCAGAATCGCCTGAGTGGTCTGTGCAGGCGCGGCCTGCGCACACATCCGGTCCAAGGCCTCCAGGAACGCCGATACGTCATCGCGCTGGTCGAAGTAGGAACCGCTGACAAGCGTCTCCGTATACGCGATGTCCGGCAGCTCCTGAATCGGGAACCGGAAGATATGGAAGGGGCCGTACATCGCCGGGTGCGGCCCGGCGTCGAACGGCATGATCTGCAACCTGATGTTGGGCATCGTCGCGGCTTCGATGAGCCGCGTGATCTGCTCGCGCATGACTTCGGGCCCGCCAATGGGACGGCGGAGCACCGTTTCGTCCATCACCACCCACAGCATGGGCGGGTTGGGGCGGGTGAGGAGGGCCTGCCGCTCCATCCGCAGGGCGACATTGCGCTCGGTCTCCGCATCGGCCGCGTGCGGCATTCCGGCGCACATCACCGCGCGGGCGTAGTCCTCGGTCTGCAGCAGCCCGGGGACATAGTGCGGCTCATAGGCCCGGATGAGATTGGCCTCGCCCTCCAGGCTGACAAACGTGTTGAACCACTCGGGCAGCACATCCCGGAAGCGGTGCCACCAGCCGGGCTTGTTGGCCTCGCGCGCGAGGGAGAGGAACCCCTCGACTTCCTCCGGGTCAGTGACCCCGTAGGTGCGCAGCAGCTTCTCGACGTACGGAAGCTTCAGGCCGACTTCGGCCTTTTCCATCCGGCGGATCGTGGCATGGGTGACGTCGAGGGCGCGGCCCGCCCGCTCGTACGACAGCCCGGCCCTCTCCCTGAGGTCCTGCAGCCGCTTGCCGAGCACGACTCTCAGGACGGTCGGGGCGCCGCCCGCTCGCGCATCCGCCACTACCGTCCCCCTCCAACTACCTTCACATCACAGCAGTCTGGCACGCGCTCAGCCTCCGCAACAGACTGTCTCTTCGATTCTGCAATTTACAGATTGAACCTTGCCATACGCGAGTGGCGCAGAGCATAGTGTCGGCGTGGCTCCTTCCTATGAGGCTCTCCGGTTAGGGCGCAGCGGCTCGCTCTCCGCTCCGTGCCTGCAAGACGCTTTTCGTCTTCCGGCACTGAGCACTTCCGTCGCGGAGGCGAGAAGGCTGGTCGTGCTGCGGCTGTGCTCATGGGGCGCCAGGCAGGAGATGTGCGACAACGCCGAGTTGGTCGTCTCCGAGCTCTTCACCAACGCCGTGCGCCACACCTCCAGCGAAGAGGTACGGTGCAGCATGCAGCTCATGGGCAAGCGCTTGCGGTTGGAAGTGGCCGACCAAGGGTGCGCGCGCACGGAGCCACAGGCCCGGTCGGTGAGCGTCGACCAAGAGGGCGGACGCGGGCTGATGCTCGTCGAGGCCCTGTCCGAGGCTTGGGGCGTCAGACCGGACGCCAATGGCACGGGCCGCGCCGTGTGGGCTTATCTAGCTTAGGCCCCTCCGGCACGACCCGCTTTGTGTTCGCCGATTCTCCGCGCTGTTTCTCTACTCCGGTGTTTCTCCGGGGTGTTCGGGACTTCTTCGGGGAGTCCGGGACTTCGCTCCGGGAGCCTTCAGGGCCGCAGCGGCAGCAGGTCCGGACGCTTGGGCTCCACATGGTCCCCCGACGACTCCCCGCGCAGCCGTCGGCCGATCCAGGGCACCGCGTATTCGCGCGCCCAGTGGATGTTGGCCCGGCGCACCTCGGCGGCCGAGCGCGGCCCCTCCGGCGGCCACGGCTGGTCCGGGTCGACCGGTACGTCGAGGCCGAGCACCTTGGCGGCGCGCAGCGCGACCCGGGTGTGTCCGTCGGGCGACAGATGCAGCCGGTCCTCGCTCCAGGCCCGCCGGTCCTGTACGGAGCGCAGCGACCACAGGTCGAGCACCGGGCACCGGTACCGGTCGGCGATCGCCCGCACATGGGCCGTGTACGTGGCGGCCTTGCCGCGCAGATGGCGCAGCACCGGCACGCCGCGAGGGTCGAACCCGGTGCACAGCAGCACCGTGCCGACATGGGAGGTGAGCCGGTCCACGGCCGCCTCGTAGCGCTCGGCGACGTCGTCGGGGTCGCTGCCGGGCCGCAGGATGTCGTTCCCGCCGCCGCAGAAGGTCACCAGATCGGGGCCGAGTTCGATCGCGCGCGGGACCTGCTCCTCGACGATCTGGTCGAGGAGGCGGCCGCGTACGGCGAGGTTGGCGTAGCGGAAGTCGGCGGGAGCCGGGCCGCCGATGGGCCCGGCTCCGGAATGTCGGTCGGAGAGCTGGGCGGCCAGCCGGTCCGCCCAGCCGATGTAAACGCCCTCGGGATCCGGGTCGCCGACGCCCTCGGTGAAGCTGTCCCCGATGGCGGCGTAGGACCCGATCACTCCGCTGTTGAGTCTCTTCGCATCGTCTGCCACTCCCGACATCCTCCTCCCTGGTGAGTGACCTACGCCACCGTAAGGAGGGGTTGACGGAGGGTGATCTATCCCACCTGGTCAGATTCGCCGAAGGCGGAATACGGCGGCGTCCAGGTCGTGACGGAGCCCGGTCTCGAGGCCGTGGTGGCTGAGCACGGCCCCCCGGTGCACCTCTCCGGTCTCCAGGTCCTCGTACCGGCTCTCGGGGTCGAGCCCGCGCAGCCGCAGCGCGGGCTGCCGCTCGCCGAGGGTCTGGGCCTGCAGCCAGGCCAGCACCACGGTCTCCTCGCCGCGTACGTACTGCACCGCGGTCAGCCCGCCGTCGCCCGGCGGCCGCAGCCGGTACAGCTCGCCGTACTGGACGACGGGCCGGATGCGCTTGTAGAGGGCCACCCAGTCGCGCGCCTCGGCGAGTTCTTCCTCGCTCCAGCGGCTCAGGTCGCCGCCCACCCCCAGCACCCCGGCCATCGCGCTGATGAAGCGGAAGCGCAGCGAGGTGACGCGCTTGCTGCCCATGGCGTTGGGGGTGTCGGTGACCCAGGCGGCCATCACGCGGGCCGGGTGCAGCTGGCTGAAGCCGTGCTGGATGGGCAGCCGGTCCAGCGGGTCGGTGTTGTCCGAGGTCCACACCTGGTCGGTGAGCGCGAGGACGCCCAGGTCGATCCGGCCGCCGCCGCCCGAGCAGGATTCGAAGGCGACACCCGGGTGCGCGGCCCGCAGCCGCCCCAGGAGCTCGTACAGCCCCCGCACATGCTCGATCCACAGCCGCTGGGGGTACGGGTCGCCGGGCCACCCCGCGTCGGAGAAGGACCGGTTGAAGTCCCATTTCACATAGTCGATGGGCGCGCTGGAGAGCAGGGTGTCAAGCCGCTCCCACAGGTGCTCGCGTACGTCGGGCCTGGCGAGGTTGAGCACCAGCTGGTTGCGGAACTCGGTGCGGGTGCGGCCGGGGTGGTGCTGCACCCAGTCGGGGTGAGCCCGGTAGAGGTCGCTGTCGGCGTTGACCATCTCCGGCTCGACCCAGATGCCGAACTGCATGCCCATCGCGTGCACCTCGTCCGCGAGGGGCTTCAGTCCGCCGGGGAAGCGGTCGGGGTTGGGGGTCCAGTCGCCGAGCCCGGCGCGGTCGTTGGTGCGCGCTCCGAACCAGCCGTCGTCGACGACGAACAGCTCCACGCCCATGTCGGCGGCGCGGCGGGCGAGTGTGCGCTGCTGCTCCTCGCTGACGTCGAAGAAGGTGGCTTCCCAGGAGTTGTAGAGCACCGGACGGTGCCGGTCCGCGCCGGGGATCACCTGGGCCAGCTGCCAGGCGTGCCAGGCGCGGCTGGCGCCGCCGAACCCGCCGTCGGTCCACAGGCCCGCGAAGACGGGCGTGGTGAAGGACTCGCCGGGCGCCAGGCTCAGCTGGCCCGAGTCGTCGTGGCCGACGCCGCCGACCGCCTGTACGGCGCCGATGGGCAGCTGCTGGACGGCGATCCGCCAGGACCCGGACCAGGCGAGGGCGCAGCTGTGCACCTCACCGTGTTCTTCGGTGGCCTCGCCGCCGTCCAGGGCGATCCAGGGCAGATGCTGATGGCTGGTGTGGCCGCGGCGGCTGCCGAGAACCTTCTCGCCGGGCGTGAGGTCGGCGCGCACCAGCTGACTCTCGGCGGCCCAGCGCCCGTACAGATGCGACAGCCGCCAGCGGTCGCGCGCCGGGAGTGACCAGGCGGCGGAGTCGATGCGCAGCAGCTCCAGGGGGGCGTCGTCCGGGCCGCCCGCGTGGGCCGCGGTGGTCCAGCGCTCGACCACGTCGTGGTCGTCGCGCATCCGGTAGTGGAGGGTGAGGACGAGGTGGTGCAGCGAGTCGTGGAAGTGGAGCCGCAGCTCCGCCCCGGAGTCGGTCACCTCGCCCCGCTCGAAGCGCCACTCGGTGCCCCTGACGCCCGGCGACCGCACCGACAGGGCGGGGCGTACAAAGCGGGGCCCGCCTTCCACCGGGAATTCCTCGCGCCCGTCCAGGGGTGATTCGAACCCCCATGGCGGGGGGACGGACCTCAGCGCAAGGGCCTCCGCGTCGGGGAGCGCGATGCGCGGGCCCCAGTGGAGGTGAAGCAACTCGTCGTTCTCCGTGAGGTGCAGCGCATAGCTGCTGCCCCGTCCCGACAGCAGCCAGACCCGACCGCTACCACCGATTTCGATCATCACTCTCCCCAATTCCGCACAGACTGGAACATCATCGGGGCAGCGCACCCGGTGCGCAATGCCCGGGGCGCCCCTCCACCGGTCCCATGGCGACCTGGCCGCCCTCATACACCCATGTCGTATGGTCAGGACAGTCCGCCTCGCCGACGAGCGGCGCCGGCGGCCGAGCCGAAGGAGCGCCCGTGACGCAGCAGACGCCGCAGGTTCCGTCGACCGAGCCCGAGCTCACCGGGGTGCGCAACTTCCGGGACGTCGGCGGTCTGCCGACCGTCGACGGACGGCGGGTGGGACGTGGCGTACTGTTCCGCAGCGGCCATCTGGCGCATGCCACCGACACCGACGCCGCGTTCCTCGACTCCCTCGGCCTGCACACCGTCTTCGACTTCCGCAACGCCGCCGACATCAAACTCGAGGGCCCGGATGTGGCGCTCCCGGGCGTGCGGACCGTCAACCTCCCGCTGTCCGACCCGGCCGACGGCGCCGGGTTCTGGACCATGGTCCGCGAGGGCGATCTGGCCACGCTGCGCGAGATGCTGGGCGAGGGGCGGGCGGCGCAGCGGATGATCGACTCGTATCGGTTGATCATCACCACCCGGACCGCCGAGCACCGCCGGGTGCTCGACGAGCTCGCGGACGGCGCTTCGCCCGCGCTGATGCACTGTTCGGCCGGCAAGGACCGCGCGGGTCTGTCGATCGCCGTGGCCCTGCTGGCCCTCGGCGTGGAGCGGGACGCCATCGAGGCCGACTACCTGGAGTCGGCCGCCGCCCACCGCCGCTATAAGGTGTGGCGCGCCTCACATGCCGAGGACGGCAAGTCCCCCGAGGTCATGGCGCTGCTCGCACCGCTCTTCGACGCCCGCGCCGAGTATCTGGCGACCGCCTTCGCGGCCATCGAGGAGGCCTGGGGCGACACCGAGAAGTACCTCGCCCAGGGGCTCGGACTCGACGCGGCCAAGCGGGACCGGCTGCGGGAGCGGCTGCTCGCGGACTGAGGCGCCCTGGAGCGGCTGCGGCGCCCGAGCCGGCGGGGCCGCCGCCGCCGGCTCGGGCAAGTGGCGGTCAGCGGTGGGCCATGGCCTGTTTGACGAGCGTCCGCCCGAAGTCCCACATCAGCCCGCCGCCCCCGTGCGCGTCGTCCATGACGGCAGTGAACGCCTCGACGAAGCGGTCCACTTCCCGCTCCCCGATGATCAGCGGCGGAATCAGCTTGATGACCTCCAGATGGTCGCCGGAGACCTGGGTGAGGATGCGGTGCCGCTGCAGCAGCGGTACGACCACCATCTGCGCGAACAGCCCCTTGCGGGCCGCCTGGAGCATCGCCCAGCGGCTGCGCAGTCCCAGCGAGGTCGGCTTCCCGAACTCGATGCCGATCATCAGCCCGCGCCCGCGCACCTCGTACAGCAGCTCATAGCGGTCCACCAGCGCGGCGAGGCGGGTGCGCAGCAGATCGCCGGTGTGCCGGGCGTTCTCCACGACCTTCTCGTCCTCCATGACCGCGAGGACTGCCAGACCCGCGGCCATCGCCTGCGCGTTGGCGCCGAAGCTCGCCGAGTGGACCAGCACCCGGTCCATCGACGAATAGACGCGCTTGAAGATCCAGTCCTTGCCGAGCGTCGCGCCGACGGGCACATATCCGCCCGACAGGGCCTTGGCCACGCACACCAGGTCCGGCTCCACGCCCGACTCATGCTCGTACGCGAAGAAGGTGCCGGTCCGGCCGAGCCCCGTCTGCACCTCGTCGGCGATCAGCAGCGCCTTGTGCTTGTGCAGCAGCTCCTGGGCGGCGCGCAGAAAGCCGGGCGGGGTCTCATGGACGCCCTTGCCCTGGATCGGCTCGACCACGAACCCGGCCACATCGCCGCGCTTGAGCTCCCGCTCCAGCGCGGCCAGATCGCCGAGCGGAATGGCCGTGTCCGGCAGCAACGGCGCGAACCCCTTGCGGAAGGAGTCCTCTCCGTTGACCGACAGCGAACCGGTCGTCAGGCCGTGGAAGGCGTGCGCGCAGTACAGCACGCGCGGTTTGCCCGTCGCGTACCGGGCGAACTTCAAGGCGGTCTCCACCGCCTCCGTACCGCTGTTGCCGAAGAAGACCCGGTCCAGATGCGGAGCGTGGCCGAGCAGCTTCTCGGCGAGCAGACCGGGCAGCGGCTGGCAGTCGAAGCGGGTCAGATCGGCCAGCTGGGCGTCCAGCACGTCGTGCAGCGCCTTGCGGACGACCGGGTGGTGGCGGCCCAGGCCCATCACTCCGAAGCCGGCGAGCATATCGAGGTAGTCCTGGCCCTCGTCGTCCCAGAAGTACGCGCCCTCGGCCCGCTCGTAGACCTTGTCGAAGCCGATGGTGTGCAGCATCCGCGGCAGCTGGTGGTTGAGGTGCCTGGCGTGCAGGTCGTACCGCTCGGACCCGCGCTCGGCCAGGAGCTTGTCCAGGTCGAAGCCCGATCCCTGCTCGGCTGCTGTCATGCGTCCTTCTCCTTGCGGGCCGCGGGCGGGGCCGGCCGGGCGGTGGCCGCGCGCCGCCCGGCGCCGGGGGCGGTGGTGACGGGCGCTGGGCCGGGCGTGGTGACGGGAACGGCGGCGGATGCGTCGATACGGGCCAGGGCCGCGCCGATCCGGCCCGCGATCTCGGCCGGGGTGAGCCCGATGTCGGCCAGCACCTCCCCGCGCTTGGCGTGGGCCAGGAACGCCTCGGGGATGCCGAAGGTGCGCACCGGCAGATCGACTTCGGCGTCGCGCAGCGCCTGCGCCACCGCCGCCCCCACCCCGCCGGTGCGGCTGTTGTCCTCGACGACGGCCACGACGCGGTGGCGCGCCGCCAGCCCGGGCAGGGCGGCGTCGACGGGCTTGACCCAGCGCGGGTCGACGACCGTACAGCCGATGCCCCGCTCGGCCAGCAGCTCGGCCGCCGCCAGCCCGACCTGGGCCATCACCCCGGCCACGACCAGCAGCACATCACCGCCGCCGCCCTGGTCGGCCGGGTCGGGCCCGCCGTGCCGCAGCACATCCATGCCGCCGACGCGGCCGAGCGCCGGGATCGGCTCGCCCACCGACTCCTTGGGGAAGCGGATGACGGTCGGCGCGTCGGCCACGTCAAGCGCCTCGCGCAACTGGGCGCGCAGCTGGTCCGCGTCGCGCGGGGCGGCGACCCGCAGGCCCGGCACCACCTGGAGGACGGACATGTCCCACATGCCGTTGTGACTGGGCCCGTCGGTGCCGGTGACGCCCGCGCGGTCCAGGACGAAGGTCACCCCGCACTTGTGCAGCGCGACGTCCATCAGCAGCTGGTCGAAGGCGCGGTTGAGGAAGGTGGCGTAGACGGCGAAGACCGGGTGCAGCCCGCCGGTGGCGAGACCGGCGGCGGAGACCGCGGCGTGCTGCTCGGCGATGCCGACGTCCCACACCCGCCGCGGATACGCCCGGGCGAACCCGGTCAGGCCGACGGGGTCCAGCATCGCGGCGGTGAGCGCCACCACATCGGGGCGCTCGGCGCCGATCCGTACCATCTCCTCGCCGAACACCGAGGTCCATGAGCGGCCGCCGGAGGGCGCGAGGGGCGCGCAGGTCAGCGGGTCCATGGCGCCGACCGTATGGAAGCGGTCGGCCTCGTCCTCCAGCGCGGGCCGGTAGCCGCGGCCCTTCTCGGTCAGGCAGTGGACGAGGACCGGGCCGTGGAACCGCCGGGCGCGGCGCAGGGCGGATTCGACGGCCGCGATGTCGTGCCCGTCGATGGGGCCGACGTACTTCAGGCCCAGGTCCTCGAACATGCCCTGTGGTGCGAAGGCGTCCTTGAAGCCCTTCTTGGCGCCGTGCAGCGATTCGTAGAGCGGCTGGCCGACCACGGGCGTGCGCTGCAGTACGTCCTTGCCCCAGGCCAGAAAGCGCTCATAGCCGTCGGTGGTGCGGAGGGTGGCCAGGTGGTTGGCGAGGCCGCCGATGGTCGGCGCGTACGAGCGCTCGTTGTCGTTGACGACGATGATCAGCGGGCGGTCCCGGGCGGCGGCGATGTTGTTGAGCGCTTCCCAGGCCATACCGCCGGTCAGCGCGCCGTCGCCGATGACCGCGACGACATGCCGGTCGGTGCGGCCAAGCACCTCGTTGGCCTTGGCCAGGCCGTCGGCCCAGCCCAGGACGGTGGAGGCGTGGCTGTTCTCGATGACGTCGTGCTCGGACTCGGCGCGCGACGGGTAGCCGGACAGCCCGCCCTTGCCGCGGAGCTTGGAGAAGTCCTTGCGGCCGGTGAGCAGTTTATGGACGTAGGACTGGTGCCCGGTGTCCCACAGGATGCGGTCCACGGGCGAGTCGAAGACGCGGTGGAGCGCTATGGACAGCTCGACGACACCCAGGTTGGGGCCCAGGTGCCCGCCGGTTCTGGCCACCGCGGTGATCAGGAACTGACGGATCTCCTCCGCCAGTTCGGCCAGCTGTTTCTCGGTCAGTGTCTTGAGGTCACGTGGGCCCCCGACGCGCTCCAGCAGTGGCATGCGCGGATCCCCTCCTTGCGTATGTGCGTAGATCAGCTCACGGTGACCTCGGGGACACCCGAAGGGGCCCCGTCCTTCTCCAACTGCTCGGCGATCTTCATGGCCTCGTCGATCAGGGTCTCCACGATCTTCGACTCGGGCACCGTCTTGATCACCTCACCCTTGACGAAGATCTGCCCCTTGCCGTTGCCCGAGGCCACCCCCAGATCCGCCTCACGCGCCTCACCGGGACCGTTGACCACACACCCCATCACCGCGACCCGCAGCGGCACCTCCATGCCCTCCAGACCCGCCGTGACCTCATCCGCCAGCTTGTACACATCCACCTGCGCCCGGCC